>CAYXDA010000009.1:0-28412 GCA_964463615.1 uncultured Treponema sp. | reverse complement strand
AGCAAAGATGATTATATCAAATTCAGTACAAAATAAAAACTAGCAGAAGAACAGATGCTAACAACACATTATAAAATCCTACCTGTTAGCAAGAAATTGTTGACAGAAAAGGAGAATGGTCTTTCGTGGACTGTATTCCTTAGCCGGCTTACATTTTCGGGGATTTTTCTCTTTTCATTTTTAGAGACAGATTTTTGGGATGCGTTTTCCGGCTGTCTCTATTTTTTTGCTTTCTCATTCGTTGAATGAAAAAATCAAAAGTTTTAAGGAAAACGCACCATGAAAACTATTTGCTTTGCAAGCCGCAAGGGCGGCGTTGGAAAATCTACTGCAACAGTTCTTGTTGCCCGCTGTCTGGCTAGCAGTGGTAAAAAAATCTTACTTATCGACCTTGATTCCCAGATGTCATCATCATTCTGTTTTATGCCGGATAATCTCCATGAACAGGATTCTTTCGGAAATCATCATATTGCTGCTGCCATGCAGTCAGAAAACGACATCTGCGATTTTTCAGTTCATTCTAACTGTCAGAACATCGACTTAATCCGCTCCTATGTAGATCTGCCTGACTTACGCTCAATCAGCCAGTTCAGGCTTCAGCAGTCATTCAATTCTTCACAAAAAATTCAGTCCTATGATTTTGTCCTCATAGACACACAGGGAACTTATGACAATCTTTCCATGAACGGAATGCAGGCTGCTGACAGAATTATTCTTCCGCTTTTTCTTTCTCAGTTTGACTTTGACTGTGCAAGATATTTAGAAAAAAAACTCAAGCTTGAGATTCCAAACGGATATGAGAAACTTTCACTGTTTTTCAACGGACTTCACTACAAAAACGGCGAAGTAACAAAAAGCGATAAAGATTACATCGAACTCTACAAGTCAAATTTCAGCGAGGAAAAATTCCTGAAAACAAATTTTTCTTTTACTCAGAAATTCAAGGCAATAATCGACCGTGATATAAAGATTGGAAAGTCAGAAAGTTTTTCAAAAATCAGGAATGAAATAATAAGCCTTGCTTCAGAAATTGCAGGGGAAAATGTTTCTCCGTCGGATTCGTTTTAGAGGGGGACTCAAAAATGAAAAAGACATTATTTTTAATTACAGCATTAGTTTCACTATTTTTTGCTTCATGCTCATCTTCATTTAATGACGGCGAAGGCGTTCTTGTAATAGAAAACAAATGCAGCGATGAAAGCACTTGCATTTCTAATGTGCTTGCAAAGACTGCTTCGGACATAGGATTTCATTCAGTTTATTCAGGAAAAATTGAAAGCGGCAATTCCTACTACATTTCCCTTACTAAAAATGAATATTCAATAAAGGTTGAAACAATTAAGGAATACGGAAGCGGACTTGTCAGAAAAGCATCTTACGAAACCGGCTATAACGTTTACAAGAAAATTGATGATGACACAACGCAGGTTGTAACTTTTGACGGCAGTGGAATCTACTTCCACTAAATTTTAGGGGCAGAAAAACTGCCCTTTATTTTAATAAAAAGGAAATTGAAAATATGAAATCACTTACGGCAGCAAAAAATATAGAAGAAAGATTTGACCACTCAGGAACGACAGTTTTATTAAAGCGTGTTCCACTCTCGCAGATCAACTTTATGGAAGAATTTAAGACGCTTCTTCCAATAAATCCTGCAACGCTGGAAATCATAAAGGATTCAATGAAAAAATACGGCTATGACGAAAGTCAGCCTGTTCACGTTTGGAAAGAACGCAACTGCCTGATTGACGGACACACAAGATTTCAGGCAGCAAAGGATTTGGGACTTTACGACATTCCGGTTTATGAACATTCCCTTGGAGACAGTCTGAAAGACGTAATGCAATATGTGGCAACTCTTCAGGTTGCCCGGCGTAATCTTACGGATGCAGAAATCCTTACATTCATTGAAAAACTTGGAATCTACGGACTTACGGCAAAGGAAATTTCTGAAACCTTGGACATTTCTATTCGCAAGGTTGAGCGTGCAAGAAGCGTTTTGAACAATGCAACGGAAGAACAAATTGAACAGATTAAAAGCGGAGAAAAGACAATCAATTCTGTTCTTACCACAAATACAAATAAAAAAAATGAAAATGCTACTGAAGAATTAGAAGAAGATTTATCTATTGAATTGGAAGATGACATTCCGCCAGATGGCGGAGTTGAGAAAAAATCTTCTCATAAAAATAGCAATGAAAATTTTGACGACGACCTTTCTGATGCACTTTCAAACAACGAAGGAACTCCAGCAGGCTTAAACTTCAGCCATACTGACGGAATCGAGCGTCCGAGCTACACAGTCCATCCGGAAGATGAAACAGACCGCTGGCTGAAAGAAAAGAACATCCAGGTTGAGTCCGCAAAAAAAGAAGGCTACGCAGCCGGACTAAAAAAAGGCAGCGACCTGGCTTATGAAATCTATGAGTACATTCTTTCAGAAATCGAAAAAGGAAAAAATTCTGAAGAACTCCGGAATGACGAGAAATTTGATGACTTTTCCGCAACGAAAATCTATAAGGCGTTCAACCTCGATTTAGAAGGTGAAAACTGAGGAGGAAAAAATATGATGAAAGCAAGAAGCTGCATCTTAAACCAATTATTAGGTATGAATAATGCATGAATTTTTTGAAATAGGTCTACTTTTATTAGCATCTATTGCAATAGTTTTAGTAGCAAAAAATTTTATGAGATAGAAGAATGACAATAAACCTTCCAAATAGATTAGAAATTGACATAAACAATATTCCAGAAAACTTTGAGGAACTTGTTACAAAAAGTTTTGCAGAATACACAGAAGGAACTTCAAAGGATTTTCGTGATGAAGACAGGCTTTCATACATCGACCTTTGCCGTAAATACATCTACGGAATCAGGTATGTTGATTTTACTGCAGAAATAAAAAACTGCATAAAATCACGCTTTAATTATGAGCTACAATCTGGCAGACAAACCTCTTTGCATAAAAAAAGAAGATGTAAATCACCATGTAAATAAAGCCCTGAACAAACTTATGTGCAGAATTATAAAAACTGTAATGAATTATCAAAACTAATTTAAGGAAAGAGTTATGCGTTATTCCATATTTGAATTCAGTCAGGAAAAACTTCTCGAATACAACCTTGATGTTGCAGATGCACTTATATTGAACTGGTTTGCAAACTTCTTCATCGGAGCAATGGAAAAACGCATTTTTCAGGACGGAAACGTAAACAAAATCTACGGATGGATAAAAATCTCAAAGATTATGGAAGACCTGCCAGTTCTTGGAATCAGCACAGAAAAGGGAATCAGAAGGCGGCTAGAACATTTTGTTGAAAGCGGCATTATGGAGAGAAAAACAATTCAGTCTCAGAACGGCAAAAAGTCTTTTTATAAGACAACAGAAGTCTATGAATCCCTTATAAACACAAAAGCAGTAAAGAAAAATCAAAATAAAGAAGCAGAAAAAACAAAAGAACTAGATGATTCATCAGAAAACAATACAGAAATCTCGCAAGGGAACTGTAGTTCCTATGCGGAAAATGAAAATCCGCAAGGGACAAAAACGACCTATGCGGAAATAGAAACAGGTCAAAAAAGTCCGCAAGGGAACTATAGTTCCTATGCGGAAAGGAACTCTACTTCCCTTGCGGAAGGGAACTCCAGTTCCTATGCTTTAAATGATTCTTTAACCAGTGATTCTGTAATTAAGGATTCTCAAATTAAATTTAATGATGTAAAAAATTCTGCTGCTGTTAATGCTTACAGCACAAACATAAAAAAACAGATACAGGACATTTCAGAAAAATATTTTGGCAAAAACGCATTTGACTTTTCATTTGCAGATAAAGCAGCAGTTTTTTTCAAAAATCAAAATTTAAAACCTGAAAGCGTAGAACTTTACTTTGACTTTATCAAAAACAAGGTTTGTAAAAAGCAGGCAGAAAATCCAAGAGGACTAGCATACCGACTGTTCTTCCAGAATGACATAATGCAGGATTTTTTGACAAAACAGCACGAGCTTAATCTTAAGCAAAAGGAAAAGCAGGAAAAAGAAGCTGCACTTGAAAAAAAAAGAATCTCCTGTCCGTGCTGCAACACTCGTTTTGTAAGGACTGCATATATTCAAAACTGCCCTGAATGTGATTTTCCGATTGACCATTTTGAAAACGAAAAGGAAGTTGAAAAGCATAAAAAATATATGCTTCTTCCTGAAGAAAAACGCAGGCAGTATGACAGGGAAATCTGCGGATTTAAAATCGAACTTTCCTTTGTTGAACGGATTAAATACATAGGAACAAGCGAAGGAAAAAAAATGGCTGAACTTTACGAACATTCCGTAAACAGAAAATACGGAATTGAAGCGTAAGTATTGGAGGATAGAAAAAATGATAGGTAATATTTTAGGTGTAATCTTAATCGTACTAATCGGCTTTGTTGCCTTAGACAGTATTTAATAAACATAGGCGAAAGTAAATGCAGATATGAATACAATAAAAAAGAAGAGGCAGAAGCAAATGCTTGAAAATAAAATCTATCGGGACGGCTATATTTCGACAATTCAGCTGGAGAGAAAAAGTGGAACAGCATTGGTTTCAAAAATTAACAAAACTCAGGAAAGAAGTTTTTACGTAACAAAGATACTTTCGGCTTTTTCTAAATATGTTCCAAAAAGCATAAGCGACAGCGATTTTTTCAAACTTGAGGCAAACCTTGAAAAAATTGTTCAGGAAATTCAAAAGGGAAAATAGTCCGCCACGTGACGGACAAAAAAATAAACGGAGGACAAATTATGTCAGATTTAAATGTATCGGTGTTTACGGGAAACCTTGTAAGGGACTGTGAATACAAAGTAACAAACGGACACTCGGTGGTAACTTTCAGTGTCGCTTCAAACCGCTCGGAATCAAAGGTTGATGCGGACGGCACAAGACAATATTATGAAAGACCGTTTTATTTTCAGACACAGCTTTTCGGAAAGACTGCGGACAACATTCATCAGTATCTGAAAAAGGGAATCAAAGTTTCACTTCAGGGGCACTGGGAAAATGTTTCATGGGAGAAAGACGGAAAGAAGTTCTCTAAAAATCAGTTCTACACGGAATCATTACAGTTCATTTCATCTAAAAAAAATAATGGTGAAACTTCATCTGCAAGTGAAAAGACTTCAGAGGAACTTCCTCATGAAAATTTCGGAGAGAATGTAAACGATTCAAATGAATACGGGGTTCCGATTTTCTAAAAATTAAAATAAGGAATTCAATTTTATCCGGAAAACGCATCCAAGGATAAAAATTGAAAGAGAAAACTTCATGGCAGCTGGAAAAAGAAAATTCCACGCCATTTGACAGAACATTAAAACGCTACGACAGAATCATCGGCGAACAGTGCCGAGAAAACAAAACATGGCGGCTCATTGCCTTGTTTTCAATGGCTGCATTTTTTTTAAGTCTTGGAATAATGATCTGGACAGTCCTTAAAGACAGTCAGGAAAAACGATATGTTCCGCTTATAATAAGCCTTTCAGACTTAGGCGAAGCAAAGTATCACGGCGAAATTTCAAAGATGAGCTATTCGTCCCTGAAAGTTCCCGAAGATGCCATTCAATTTCAGCTTAAAGACTTCATAGAAAAAACATTCACAATTCCAAAAGATTCTACAGTTCTCCGCTCAAACCTTACAAAGTGCTACGCATATTTAACACCGGGCTGCGGAAATAAATTTACAGATGAAATAATCAGGAAAGACAATCCCCTAAAAAAATATGGAGAAGTCCTCCGTTCCGTTGAAATCGAATCAATCATAAAAGTTTCACCGTCAAGCTATCAGGTGGACTATTTTCTTAAGGAAACTGACTTTGAAAGCATCCGCATTTTAAGGCGCACAAAGATACGAACCGTAATCACCGTTGAACTGAATGAGCCTGCAGAAGTGGACAGGGTAAAAAATCCCCTTGGAATTTACATCTCAGACTTTGGAAGCTCAGTGCTGCAGACACAATAAAAAGGAAAATAAGATGAAAAACATAAATGAACTAATCATGGCAGTTTCAATTTCTACGATTCTCCTGACTGCTTGCCAGTCAGCGGACTTTGAAAAGCTGAACGGCATTGAAAAAGAAAAGTCACAGAAAGAATACGAAGAAGTATTGGAAGAAAAAAAAGAAGAACAGTATTTTGTGGAACGGCAGAACCTGCGTCCTATTATCCTAAACGTTACAGAGCCTGAAGTAAAGAAAGTTGAAATGAACGGCGAGCATCAGATTTTAAAGGGAAAGGAAGCCCTCATTGAAAGCCGCAAAAATTCCCTTGTTCAGGCAGAATACGAGGACGGGCATTTGAAAGGCTGGATCTACCGTGAAGATTCGCTTTACGAAATCCAGACACAGACATTTCATTCAACATTCATCGAACTGGAACCTGGAGAGCAGATGCTTGAAGAACCATACATTTCAGAACCTGATGTATGGAGGCGAAGCCGTGGCGTAAGCTACAAGAACGGCAAGGTATGCCAGCATTTAGTCATAAAGCCAGACTTTGCAAATCTGGATTCAACCTTAATCATCGTAACTGACAGGCGTGTCTATCATCTTGAAATAAGGAGCTACAGGGACAGATACATGCCCATTGTCCGCTGGATTTACCCTGAAACAATGCAAGACAGTGAAAGCTGGACACAGTGGATGAAAAATAAACAGGCAGAAACTGAAATGGTTGAAGCAAAGACAAATGAAAAATACATAAGCAATGACTACAAGATGAGCTGGTCAATTTTCCGCAAACCTTACTGGCTTCCAAAGAAAGTTTATGACGACGGAGCAAAAACCTACATAGTCCTAGAAGAGCAGGTTCTCCACACAAAAATGCCGGCACTTTTTGATATGAGGAAGAACATCATAAATTACCGTGTTCAGAAAAACATACTGGTTGTAGACCAGCTTATAACAAAGATGACCTTAAAAATCGACAGTGAAAAGGTAACGATTAAAAAGAAAAAAGTTTCAAAAAGCAAGGCAGAAAAAATCCTGAATGAGACTGAAAAAGAAAAAAGCGTTCAGGAAATTCCGGAAGTTGAAAGTGCAAAGACAAAGGTTTTAGTCCAGCCAATAAATCCCATAAGCCGTGAAAATGAGGAGCGACCTAAAAAGAAAGCTGAAGAAGAACTTCTTCCAGGAAGTGAAGAAGCCATTGAAAAAGCAAGGAAGTAAAAATGAGCGACATTTACGACGATGAATTAAGTTTTGCTTCCTCAGACGAAATCGTCAAAAAGAAAGATGAATTTTCAAGTGATGAAAATGCAGCCGACGGCAATATAGAAGCGGAAGAAATAACAGAAAAGGAAGATTCAAGCTACGACCCATACGCTGAGAATTTTGCAGAAGCTGAAAGACAGGCACAACTTTCGTTTTTGCCTTCAGAAGACGAAAGTCAATCATCTGAAAATACAGAAGAACATGAAAGAAACAAAGAAGCGCAAAACGACGGACAGACAGCAGAAGAAAGAGAGGAAGATGATTTTGAAATTCTTGATGACGAAGTCATCGAAGATAATGGTTCAAAAAAATCTCAAGAAGATGATGCGGACGACTATGAGGACGATGAAGATTCCAAGGAAAGTTCGCACCCTCCTAAGGCAAAGAACCTTGCGGACAAAATAAACCGCAAGAACCTCTGGCTTGTTATAGGTGGAGTAATTGTATTTCTTTTTATCCTCATGCTGATTTTGCCCTCAATCATTCCTGAAAGAAAGCAGAAAAAGGCTGAAGAAGCTCAGAGCTCAACGGCAGAAGCACCCCAGTTTCTTGAACATTGGGAAGGAAAGGAAAAGCAGAGACCTGTTGAAGTTCAAAGCGATAAACAGGACTTGCTTCCTGAAGCCCGGAACGAAAAGGAACTTGAGGCAAAAATTGACGCTGCCATAGAACTTGAAAGTTCAAAAAACAAGACACCGCCGCCAAGAAGCATGGGGACAGGAACTTCTGTTTCAAGCCGTCCTGAAACAAACAGGAACGAGCAGCAGTCAAGAACCATGCGTATGCAGATAAATGACGGAGCGGAAGGAATGATGCAGAATCAGGCAGGCTATTCCCAGAACCCTTATGCTGCATACGGAAATAGCGGAAACTATGGCGGATACGGCTCAAACTACAATAATGCTGTTACTGAGCGGAATCAAATGCTTTCTCAGACACTTTCTTCACTTGCAAACAGTCAGAACCAGAGGGATGACGGCATTTCAGGAAGTCAGAAAAACAAGCAGGGATTCTTTAAGGAAGGACAAGGAGAAAGCGGCTATCAGTTCAATTCCCTTAATTCACTTTGGAGCGGAACTATAATTCCGGCTGTTCTTGTAACGGCAATAAATACGGATTTGCCGGGAGTTGTAATTGCCCGGGTTACGAGCAACGTGTATTCAAGTCAGAATGGAAAGCATCTTTTGATTCCTGAAGGCACGCAGCTTTTTGCAACCTACAATTCTTCAATTTCTTACGGACAGAACCGCGTGCAGATTGCATGGAACAAGATGATACGCCCTGACGGCTTGGAAATGGATTTAGGAAACTTAAACGGAGTTGATGCAAGGGGACAGAGCGGAAACACGGGACACGTAAATACACATCCATTCCAGCTTGCAAAGGCACTTGGAATAATTTCCATATTTTCAATTCTCAACACAAAGTATGAGCTGAATAGCTCAAATAACCTTTATGCACAGAACGCAATGGCGGACGTTTACGGCAAGGTTACGGACATGGAAAAGGAAATTGTAGACAGGGCACTGGACATTCAGCCTACAATTACGATTTCAAGCGGAACTGTGGTAAACCTGATTACAAACAGAACACTAGATATACCGCCAATGGAAAACTTTCCAGTAACGCAAAAGTATGTCCGCACAAGGTAATCATAAAGTCCGCCATGTGGCGGAGCTTTCAAAATAATTTTTTTTAAAGGAGACAAAATGAAAAAGAAAAATACGTTTTTTAAAGCCGTGGCTTTCTTTTTGCTTGCAGGCTTTTTAATTCCGTCATGTACGGATTTCTTCGAAGACGGAAACAACGGCGGTACAAAGACTGAAACACAGTCCGAAACAAAAATTACACGGTTTGAAATTTCAGAATCCAGCCTTTCTCTAAAGGTTGGAGAAATGGCATCCCTTTCCATAAAATATTCCCCGGAAAGGTTAAAAATATCAGACTATCTTGAATATGACTATGATTCAAGCATTGTTGCCCTAAAGACAGTTACTTCAACCTCAATAATCGTTGAAGCCGTAAAGGAAGGAACCTGCTATTTTAAGGTAAGCACCGGAGACTATTCGGACACAGTAATACTTAAAGTTGAAGGATATTCCGACAATTACATACAGAACCAGGATCCATATATCTATTCTGCAACAAGCATTGTGGACATGAAGGAAGGTGAAAATCAGAAAATTTATGTTTCTCTTTACAACGGGACTGTAAGCGACAACAACAACTATACATGGACGATTGACAACAAGGAAGTTGCATCAATTTCTCCGACAGGACAATACTGCATAATCAAGGGACTTGCCCAGGGCTATGCACAGATTACAGTCCGCAATACGGCGGCAACCTATCCTTACTACATCGGCGTTTATGTTTCAAAGGACGGAGAAACTTCAACCTACATCACCACAAACGACAACATCGTAACCCTTTACAAAGGAAACGGAGATAAAACAATTACAGCAAGCCTTGTAAATCCCAAGGATTCATCCGCTGCTTCAAATTTTTCATGGAATACTTTCAGCGGACTCAACGGTGAATATGATTCTTCGGCTGTAAGGATTACGGCAAACGGCGACAAATGTGTTTTAACTCCAGTTCATTCTGGAACTGCCTGCATCCGTGTAAGACATCCCGACGCAACAGGCGGCTATCCTCTGGACATCATCGTCCGTGTAATTACCATTGTAGATAATGTTTATGTTGTGCCGGAAGCAACTTTGATTGAAGTTTCCGACAGAAACGAACATTCCCTTAAATCTACCCTTACTGGAACTGATTCCTATGACGTGGATGATTTCTGGTATGAAGTAAGCGACGACAGGATGATTGAAACTTATGAGGTGGGAGACACAATCTACTTCAAGGGAAAATACAACGGAGCGGTTTCAATTTACATTCATCATGAAAAGGCTGAAAAAGCAAGGCAGGTTTTAGTCCTGCTCTCAAATCAGGAAGGCGGCTCAATAGATTCTTCATGCTACATCACTACAACGCAGAACTATGTAAAGACAAAAGTTGGGGCAGAAGAAACACATATTTTAATTTCCTTAAAAGGAGGAACAGAAGGAGACGAAAAGGACTTTACGTGGGCGGTAAAGCAGAATCCATCTTCAGGCACAGAAGACGTAATAAAACTTGAAACAACCAACGGAAGCGTAATGAATGCCGTAAGCCGTGCAGTTCAGTCAATCTACGCAAACGGAAGTGCTGTATTAACTCCACTGAATGAAGGAACTGCAACAATCATTTTAACACATCCGAAAGTTTACTATCCGACAGAAATTTTAGTAAAAGTTCTTTCAAAAGATGCACTTCTTGAAGATCCCCTTTACTTTAAAGGAGATTCAATAGTCCGATTTTTGAATTCCGACACATACGAATATACCGTAACTCTTTCCGGAGAAAACAAAAGTGCCTCGGATGATTCAAAAATTGTCTTTGAAAGTGAAAATGCCACATTAAAAATTCTTTCGTCCTCAAACACTGCAACCCTTTCTTCTTCTGCAACAGGGCAGAATGTAGCACACTTCAACATCACGCATCCAAAGGCAGAAAACCCAAAGAACGTTCTTGTCCTTACAGCCGATACGGAAGAAGAACTTGCAGACATGAAGGCTTTCTACACCGACAAGAAATACTATTCAATGAATGTAGGAAGTGAAATTGACCTTTATACAAGTACCGTAGGATTTGAAGTCAAAACAGACGATGAAGGAAACAAGATTTCAGACTTTGACTGGAAGGCAGTTTCCGGACAGGTTTACTGGACTACTTCAAATTCAAGCATTGCAACAGTTGAAAAAATAAGCGGCGACATGCCACTTTTTGCAACCGTAAAGGGAAAAGCAAGCGGAAAGGCAACCATAAAGGTTGAATATGAAAACTGTTCCTGTGAATGGGAACTTACAGTTTACCCTAAGGACGTTGAAATTGGAAAAATTGAAACTTCAGTTTACCTTACCACAACACAGAACGTCATAAACCTTGCTTCTGAAGGTCGTACAAAGAACATCAGCGTTTCGGCAGTGGGCTTGGCAGAAAATGAATATTCAGGAATCACATGGACATCAAGCGACAGTGAAATTATTTCAGTAATCGGAAACGGAACTTCTGCGACAATTACTTCATTAAAGGAAGGGGAAGCCGTCATTACCGTTGACCATGAAAAGTCAGAAAACTCACTTAAAATCTATGTCCGGGTTGGAAACGAATATGTTTCCGTAACTGAGCCCGTTGTGGTAATTTCTGCAAACCAGGATGTATTTGCAATCCTTAAAGATGCCGGAATGCAGAAAATTGAAGCACGGCTTTTAAACTATTCCGGAGAAGAAACTGATACATGGAATTTTTCCTTTGAATGTGATGATAAAGGCATTGCTTACATTCAGAACCAGTTCAAGGACGGGAAATGCTACTTTGTACCAAAGGAAGCAGGTCAGGCAGTCATAAAAATAAAGAATCCACTGTGTTCTTATGAAAAGGAAATTCTTGTTGTCGTTGCAAATACGGAAGAAGAATTAAAGGGCTTTAAATACCTTACCACAAAAAAGAACGTAGTTACCGTAGGTGAAGGAAGTTCCACCACATTAGACGTAAGCATAGAAAACGCTGATGACGTTTACCTTTCAGGTTTTGCATGGAATTCTTCCGATGCAAAAATTGCAGGCATTTCATCAACCACTGCTTCCACTGCACTGATTACGGGAAACAAAATCGGAACTACGGAAATTACAGTCCGCCATTCCGAATGTTCATACCCACTTAAAATAATCATTCAGGTAGTTGACCCCTTGAGCGTTGCCGCAACTCCATACATTCAGGTTTCTTCCGCTGTCCAGACCCTGACGGTTTCAAGCAGCTGGACTGAAATTTCTGCGGAACTTGTAGGCGGCTCTGCGGAATCTGCATACAGCTTTACATGGACAAGCAAAGACCCTTCAATTCTTGAGGTCGTAGGAAACCACGACATAGGAAAAATCCGGGCAAAAAGCGAAGGCTCGACCTATGTTGTCTGCTCAAACAGCGAAGCTCCTTATCCGGTTCAGATTCTGTGCATCTGTTCCTCTGCTGCAAGCGACAGCTATTCAATTTCACTTTCAAGCACGAACATGATTACTCTTGAACCTGATGACGGCACAACAACGATTACAGCCACATTGAATTCAACTTCAGGAAGCACTGACCTAAGCGACGTTTCCCTGTTTATGGGTTCATTGGATGTCTACGGAATAGTTGACCTTCAGTTCAATGACAACTCATTCTACATTACATCGGTTTCACAGGGACAGGCAACATTGACAATTACCCATCCTAAAGCCCTGTATTCAAAAAGCGTAATCATCAAGGTTTCAAAATATTCAGACTTTGCCATAGGAAGCAAGAACTACTATTCCATTCCTGCCGGGGAAACAACATACATCGACATGGAGGTTCCTTCAAGCAATGTGGATTCAAAAATCATCTATACGGTTCAGAATGAAAAAATAGCCACCGCAACAGGAACAAAAGCCGTATGCTCTTTAACAGGCTTGCAGGAAGGAAGCACTCTTTTAAATGCCAAGGTTGTCGCACTGAATAATCCTGACAATGTCCTTTATGAAGCTGAAGTTTACGTAACCGTAACTCCGGCAGACACTTCCGCAACATACATTACCACAGGGGCTTCAATCTATACGATTACAAAGGACACAACAAAAACACTTTCCGCCGACATTGTTGGAAAAGACGTAAGTGCAACTGATTCAAGAAGCCTTAAATGGAAGTCATCTGATCCATCTGTCATTTCAATTACCGGAGCGGATTCAACAGGAACTGCCGTAGGTGAAAACGTCTATGTAAAGGCTGTGGGAAGCGGAGAAACAACGATTACAATCAGCCATGAAAAAAGTTCCTCTGACAGAATAATCTATGTAATTGTTCCGGGACAGGAAAAGGCTGTGATTTCACTTAACAAGACTTATATGGAAATTGAAAAGGGAACAAAGACCTCGACAATTACGGCAACCGTTGACGGAGACGACTGCACGGAAAAGGACATTCTCTGGAGCGTAGAAAAGGTAAACGGAAGTGAAATTGCAAGGATTTTGGGAAGCGGCAAGACGGTTTCACTTTACGGAATCCGAAGCGGAACTACAAACATCGTTGCAACACTGCCAAACGGAAGCACTGCAACCTGCCAACTTGAAATTGCAGAACCTAAGTCTCTTAAACTTCAGAAAACCATTGTCCGTGTCCAGCCTGACCATACGGTTGAGCTGCCCTACACAATTTCGCCTGATTCCGACAGCATAACCGTAAATTATTATGCAGACGATTCGAGCGGCAAGGAATACGTAACAGTTGAAGATATGGGACATTCCGGGGGCGAAGGCAAACTTTTGATTACGGGAATTTCAACAGGAACTGGAGAAAGTGCCACAACAACCTGCATGATTCAGTCTTCAAGCGGAAGCATTGCTCAGGTAAAGATTATCTGTGCGTGGGATTATTATTTTAGGATTTCAAAGGCTTCACTTTCTACAAGTCCGAAACAGCCTGCAAGCTTTACATTCAAATCAAGTCCGCAGGCAAATGTTTCCGTAGAATGTAAAAATGATTTAATTGGATATAGCGATAAAATTGTTGAAGTTGCCTATGACTTAGAGCCTGATACTGACGGCTACTATACTGGAACAATAAAAGTAAGTCCTGTAGCCGAAGGTTCTGTAGATATGATTGTTACTGCAAAAAATCCGTATATATCCGACGAAACAAAGTCAATCATCGGAACACAGCAGGTTTTAGTAAATTCATACTATTCAAATCTTACGCCGATTATTGAAGTTTCTACATCAACAGGAAATTTCAGTTACTATGATAAAGATTCTCAAATTCTGCATATTGGCGACGGCGAAGGTGTAAACCTTAAATTCGGATTTGAGGAAGAGGGAGCAACTTATTCTGACTTAAAAATTGAAGGTGCAGCAGTCTATAACGACGGAAAAGTTTCATTTGATGTAAATACAAAACGGTTTGTCTCTTCGACTGATACCTTTGCTTATGAATATAAGGTTATTGAAGGTTATGCTCCAAATGTCGAAGGCAATTTCGACGGCGTTACAAAACAGGAATATCTTGATACTTGGTCTTCTGGAACTTTAGTGAAAGAGAGCCATGCAAGATGTGATTATATAGTCCGTAATAAAGGCTCGGAATTGTTTAAACTTTCAACAACAGGCCACTGTCATGACAGGACGGTCAATCTAAAAAATGGTGAAACTCAAATAGAGACATCACCTTCTCCAATACGTGTAAAATCTTTGGACGGAAAGGTATTTTCTGTAAAACAATTTCAGGAAAATTATTGCTTTTATCTTCCATCATTTAATTTTGGAAACGGGGATTCCAGATTCAAGCATGAAAATGGTGAAATATTTTATCCGTATGTATCTGCAATAAAGAGAATTACTGCAAATACTGCCGTAACTTCATCTCAACTTGTATATAAAATCACATTGAAGTGGAAAAATGCCAACGGAAAAATACAGGAAACCGAAATTCCTGTTTATCTTGATGAAAGAAACTGCCATCAAAAGCAAAGGTCAGGTTACGAATGGGTAACAGAAAGAGCCATTAAAGGTGTTTCATATAGCGTTTATGATTCTCCAACAGAAGAAAAAATGACGGTTACGGATAAATAGAATAAAAAAAGGGGCTGTCCAAGATGAACAGTCCCTTTTTTTAGCAATCTAAAGTCTATTTATTTTTTGTAAAAATAGTCAGAATCCTTTTTAAGACAGACTGATGAAGTACTTGTTAAGAAATCCATTGTAAAACTGTTATTTCCACCGCTTTCAACTGCCTTCCATGTCGACATATCATCACTTTTAACTGAATCATCCTGTTCTGAAGAGTCAAAGTAGGTTGTTCTCAAAAATGAAACTGTGCTTGATTCTTTATCAAAAGTAAAAGTGCCTTTGTTACCCAAAATAACATCCTCATATTCTTTTCCCTTAATAAATTCTGATGAATACGTACTTGCAACTTTTGAAAATACCTCCACATCAATATCTTTCCAGACATAAGAATTATCAGAATTAAGTGTAATTTCAATTCTGTTAAAAACCGTATAATCTCCATATTCATTGCTTATATTTTTTGTATTCCTGTTTTTTGTTTTATAAACAGCTGGAAGTGAAAAAGTTAAATCAACTTCTTTCCCACCATTGTTTCCAGAAGTTTCAGAAGAATCCGATGACGGATCTGCACACGAAAATGCAAAAAGACACAATACACCCATTAAAATTCCAAGAGATTTTTTCATAAATTGTTCCTCGTTATAATTTTTTTAAGGCTGAAGCTACAGACTGAAAACGCCTCAATTTTCAGTCCTGCAAAAAAAAGACATATTGCCTGAGCCGTAGAACGAAACAGGCTGGAATTCATAAAACCTGAACCCCAGAGTTGAACAGGCAAAAAAAAAGAAAATCTTACCTTAGAAAAAGTAAGACAGTCCTTAGAGTATCCATCTGTCAGCTCAAAGTCAAGCAGTTTTGCTTGGCTTGATAACTACTATACAAAAAAAAAAGCAGTTATGCAATAATTGCTTTTGACAGAAAAGGTATTTATAATTGCATCTTCCTTTGCACAGATATTAGATACTTCAAAGGAACTTTGGCTCAATATGGAAGAATCCTATCAGCACAGGAAACTTGAGGCAGAACATGCAAAAAAAGATAATTTGCATTTATTTTTATACTTTAGTCCCAAAATATTGATTTTTGTCCCAATATACTATAAATTAGATTGAGGAAACCTGACATGAAAAAACAAAATGTATTAAATTTAATTCGTTATCATGGAGAACAGAATGACATTGCTTTCAGAAATGAAGCATACGCAATAGCTCAAGATTTTGCAAAAAACAATGATGAAGAATTAGCAGAATATATAATTGCACAGTTGTCCTCTGTAAGTTCATTTACACCTCAAATAAATGAAAATGACTTGTCTTTTTTTAAAAAAGTTTCCACAGATAGCTCGCCACTCCCTTTACCTGATATTATAAAAGATGATGTTGTCGGCATTGTAAATGCAATAAAACATAACGTTGGAGTAAATAAATTCTTATTTGAGGGGGCTCCAGGAACCGGGAAAACAGAAACTGCAAAATATCTTTCAGAAATATTGCACCGTGAACTTTTTTCAGTCAGTTTTACAGACATTATTGACAGTAAATTAGGCGAAACGTCAAAAAATATTTCTAAATTATTTTCACAGATGAATTCTTTTGATCATCCTGATAAAGTCGTATTTCTGTTTGATGAATTTGATTCTATTGCAATGGACAGAATAAATTCTAATGACTTACGGGAAATGGGACGTGCAACATCACAAATATTAAAAGAATTTGACAATTTAAGTTCTCAGGTTCTTTTAATTGCAACAACTAATTTATTCAGCAACTTTGAAAAAGCATTAACAAGAAGATTTGATTTCATAATTGATTTTAACCGCTATACGAAAGAAGATTTACTGGATGTTGCAGATATAATATTGGATTATTATCTGGATAAATTTCCACAGGCTGGCAGGAATATGCGTCTGTTTAGAAAGATTTTGTCCTTATTAGAAATAGTTCCATATCCCGGTGAATTAAAAAACTTAATAAAAGTATCACTTGCCTTTTCTAAAAATAACGAACCATTTGATTATTTAAAGCGTTTATATAAAACTGTTACCAATGCTACAAGTATAGACTTGAAACTGCTGAAAACCCAGAATTTCACACTCCGTGAAATTGAGATTCTTACAGGAATTTCAAAAAGCCAAGCAGCAAGGGAGTTAAAATAATTTATGAATAATGTATTGGAATTAAAATTAAAATTTGCAGATAAAGGATTTTCACAGGCAGCATCAAGAAAGATGCATTCAAAAGCGGTTGTATCTGATAAAGATATTGAACGGATTATTAACAACCTAAAATCCGTTGATGAATTCTGGAAACATGATAATTTTCTTGAAGGTGCGATTGTAAGCATACACTATAAAGAAGTAGTTGCAAAAACAATGAGGGTAAGAAAATTATTGTCATGTCAAAAACACACAGATCCCAATGATTCCATTGTTGGTGCAAAGTTTGATGTTTATAATAAAAAACCAAAACATGTCATCACATATTTTGTTGATAAAAACATATTTGAAACTCAGATTAATTGGTTGAAAGAAGCTGAAAAAATCTTACGAAATGATTATGCAGGTAAAATGGATAATGCTAAACTTTCAAGCATAAAAGAAATAAATTCTGTTTTACTTTCTCCCAATGAATTTAAGAATATAATTATCGACTTATCCGAAATAGAAAAAATATCTGTTGATACAGTTGAAAGAGATATACAACAACCTTCAATTGTTACTTTATATGAAACCAATTTACGCACGGATGAATTATTCAATAAACTCAAAATAGACAATTCTTTAAATATCGGGAGATTAGATGGAAATACAATACTTCTTACACCTGAACAGTTTGCCGTACTAAAAAATAACACACCTTATCTTATAGCAATGTCTGTTACAAACTTGCGGAAATTAGATTTTGAATCTTCTTACTTCAATACAAAAATAACTAGAGATTTTCCTAAACCAGGCATTCAGCCTGTCATAGGAGTTATTGATACGCTGTTTGATGAAGAAGTATATTTTTCAGAATGGGTTGAATATAAAGATTTAGTTTCAGCTGATTTTCTTAAAACGCCGGAAGACAAAGATCATGGAACAATGGTTTCGTCTATTATTGTTGACGGTGCTGCACTGAATCCAGATCTAGATGATGGATGCGGACGTTTCAGAGTCCGCCATTTTGGCGTTTTTGCCGGCAAGAGCTTTAATTCATTCACAGTCATTAAAAAAATTCAGGAAATCGTAGCAAATAATCAGGATATAAAAGTATGGAATCTTTCACTAGGCAGTCAGGCAGAGATTGATGAAAACTTTGTTTCTCTGGAAGCCTCCATACTTGATGAATTACAATACAAATATGACATCACATTTGTTGTTGCTGGAACAAATAAAGACAAATTCAATCAGTTAAAAATAGGTTCTCCAGCTGACTCCATAAACTCTATAGTTGTTAATTCCGTTACAAAAAATAATGAACCGGCATCATATTCAAGAAAAGGACCCGTTCTCTCTTTTTATAATAAGCCAGATTTAAGTTACTATGGTGGTGACTGTGATGATAAAATTACAGTGTACTCTTATGATAAGCTGTTAAGAACAGGAACTTCATTTGCAGCTCCCTGGATTGCCAGAAAACTATGCTACCTCATACAGGTTATGGGACTTACAAGAGAAGCTGCAAAGGCTCTTCTCATACATTCTGCAACAGGATGGAATAAGCAGACTCTTCCAATAAATTTAATAGGATACGGAATTGTCCCTATAAAAATAGAAGATATATTAAAGACTCCTGATGACGAAATCCGTTTCATAACAACCGGTATAAAACAACAGTATGACACATATTTTTATAATTTACCGCTTCCTATTAGTGACGATAATTTTCCATTTATTGCAAAGGCTACCATGTGTTATTTTCCTAAATGCATACGAAATCAAGGAGTTGACTATACAACAACAGACTTAGATTTGCAATTTGGAAGATTGACAGACAATCCCAAAAAGAAAATAGCTTCAATAAATAATAACACACAAACAGAGCAAGACTCTTTTATTTTTGAAACTGACGCAAGAAAAAATTTCCGTAAATGGGATAATATCAAACATTACAGCGAAGAATTCAAAGACAGTCAAAGACCAAGAAAAGCCTATTCTTCTGGAAAATGGGCAATATCTATAAAAAGCAGGGAACGATTAAATAAAAAATATGGAATCGGAATGAAATTCGGACTTGTCGTAAGTTTCAAGGAAATATCCGGCAAAAATAGAATCGATGAATTCATTCAATTATGTCAATTCAACAACATTTTGGTTCTTCCTCTTGAAATCAATAATCAGGTTAATATTTACAATACAGCACAGGAAACACTGAATTTTGATTAAAGCGAATAATGTTTTTTAAGTAATTAAGCCGCCAGTTTTTATGCTGACAGCTATTTTTTTTAATTTCGGCTTACGCTGACGTTGTTCTGTTCAATACTTTTGTTAAGTTCAGTTTTGTTTTCATTCGGCCTGTTACGCAAAATTGTCATGCGTTCCTGACCTACTTCCATTAAAGTATCGTTCAAAAACTGCTTTCTATATTCCGGCACGGACTTTGAAAGTTCTGCAACATCAATCTGCAGGTGATTCTTTGCATGGAATACTGCATTGTCCACCATATGTGAAACCTGCCTTTTTGTCATAAGGTATTCAGTTTTGTCCTCGCCCATAACCTTTACCATGTCGTTATTTTCAGGCTTGCACGGCGGAATAAGTCCGCATTTTTTAAGATAGCCAAAAGAAAATCCCTTTTCTTCCTTAAAATCAAAGTCGATCTTTGTAAAGCTGTCAGTTTTTGAAATGTCCACCGGCTGCTTTTCAACTGCCTTGATTTCAGCTTTTTCTGCAGGTTTAATTTCTTTATGAATAAATGAATTGGAATCATCTATATCAAAAAGATAGCCCTGTAATTCAGCTTTCATAAGTTTCAGCTCTGCCTTCTTTTCAGAAGCTGCTGGTTCGCCATTTGGCGGCGTTATTGCGCTTTCAAGTTTTTCCGCTGTTTGGATTTTTGGCGAGTCTTTAACAGTTTCTTTCTGAATATCTTCAACTTTTACATTGTGCAGAACTTTCTTTTCTTTTTCCGGTTCAATTTCAATATGAGTTTCATTCCAAAATTTCAAGGCTGTATCATACGTACCATATTTATGCATCCAGCCAGCCCTAAACTCATTGTTTTCATTCCGCAGGTGGGCAATGTTCTGCTTTATTTCCTTGATTTCCTGACGTGATTCGCTTTCGTTTTCAGCGTCTAAAGATTTCTGCAACTCATCAATCTTATCAAGTTCACCCTGGATCAAAAGTTCGGCACGCTCATTCTTACGCTCCCACTGTGTAAAATATGCAGGTCGCAAAACTGCCTGTATGCGTTTGTCCAGAGGATTTTTTTCTTCGGCGGAAAGATTTAATACCGCTTCTTCTGCAAGTTTAATGCGATATTTGTCGATAATCGGCTGCATTACTTCCGGGCTGTCAAAGGTTTTGACCTTTTCTTCAAGAACTTCAATTTCATTCTGCTTTTCAGCCTTGAATGTTTCCTTTGTATAAACCTTGCTGTTTTTGTTGAGTTCACCGTCAATCTTTTTCTGCATTGCCTTTATGGAATTTTCAGCTTTCAATATGGAAGCGTCATAGCGTTCAATTCCTTTTTTCTGTTCTTCTTCCGTGCGTGTTTCCTTGCCTTCAAAAAGAACATTCCTGTAGTTTGCAATGTAGTCGGCTTTCTGTTCCCGGCGGCTTTGGAGAATTTCTGTCAATGCTTCAAGTTTCTTTACATACCCTTCAAAGTTCAGTACAGAATTCCTTATGTTTAAGATTTCCTGTCTTACCTTTTCCTTTTCGCCCCCAAGTTCAAGTTTTGCACGCTTTACAGGGTCTTTGATTAAGTCAAATTTCAAGTCCGCAGGATTGATTTCCGCAAGGTCAATTTTCTTATCTTCACCGTCTGATTTTTCCCAAAGGGCATCAATGCGGCTTTTCTTCTCATCGTATTTTTGGTAAATCAAGGAATCTACGGAATTGTAAATGAGGGGATAGACAATATTCACATCTCCTTGCCTGTTTCCCTGCCGCCATACACGACCTTCTGCCTGAATTGCATCCGAAGGATTCCAGCCTAGCATACAGTTATACATTGCGATTGAATTTCCGTTCAGATTGATTCCTTCCTTGATTGCATCGCTTCCGATTAGGATTTTGCACGGATTCTCCCTGTCGTTGAATGCCTTTGCAACTACAGTGCGAACCTGTTCGTTATCTTCATCATTCTTGCTCATCTTTACGGATTTTCCGCCGATTTTTGCAGTGCTTCCGTCAACAGTTGCAAAAACTTCCTTTGGCACGCCCTGCTTTACCATATACTCAACGAGTTTCGGATATGCAACAGTTCCCTGGGGCATGAAAATAAGCTGTCCGTTGGTGTGGTTTTCCTTCCAGTTTTTTACCACAGTATCGCAAACGAGCTTTAACTTTGGAGAACATTCAACAACATCATCAAGTTCCGGAACTACGATTCCAGAATGATTTTCTGTGTAAGGGTCAACAAGTTTTTCTGCGTTTACGAGAGCCGGGGAAAGGCACGCAGTCCTCATTATGTTGATTGCTTCAAGAATCATTCCGGAATGATGACGCTTGTATTCATCATCGTGATCAGGATTTGTGTCCTTTTTCGGGTCGTATTCCATTAACACATTGGTACAGAAATTAAAGATTTCTTTCTGGAGCGGTGTTGCTTCCATTTTTGAAAGGAGCGTATGCTTGTTCGGGCGGACAATTCCAGCTTCCTCACCGTCTACCTTGTCAATAAACTGGCTTAAAAGTGAATCCTGCAATGCGTCAAGTTCGTTAAAACTCTTGATTACATTTGCATATTCAATTTCACCGTTTGGCTTAACTACAGGTTCATACTGGGTCTTGATATGCTTTGCACAAAAGTCATAGAAGTTCTTGATTCCCTGTTCTTCCATTTCCTTTCGAGCCATGTAGATGAGCATTGAATAGATTTCACTCGGGCTGTTTGTAAATGGCGTTGCAGATAGCAAGAATACATTCCGTCCATCATTCTGCTTTTGAATCTGCTGGCTGATTACGAACATCTTTACGGCACGCTTACTAGGCTTACCGCTTCCCATTCCTGCAAATTCATTAGCCTGCTTTGTCCGTGGCACTTTAAAAAGATTTTTGTAATATTGGGCTTCGTCTACGGTAATATTGTCAAATCCGCAGTTTTCAAAGAAAACAAAATCCTTGCTGTCAATTTTTTCTGCCTGTCCGAATAAATCACGAAGCTTATTTTTATAATCTTCTCTTTCCTTGTCGGACATTTTAGAAAACTGTTCGTTTGAAACACCGGTTAGGTCCTGAAAATCTTTCAGCATTTCATCCCTTGTGCTTTCAGTAAAGGAAATGTTGTTCAGTGCTTCTTTGGTTACAAGGGTGATTGAACCTTCCGGAATATTCAAGCCGTGCTTTCCGTCATAGAAGTTTGCAATAGCCCTGCTTGAAAGGTTATCAAGGTTATTTACCTGAACATCCGGGAAAAGTTCGTGAATGTCGCTTTCCCACTGGCTGATTACGGTTTTAGGCACGATGATTAAAGGACGCTTTGCCTTTCCTGTCTGAATCTGGTTTACGGTTGCAACGATTCCAGCCGCAGTTTTTCCAACTCCGACATCATAGGCTAAAAGTCCGTTTCCCTTGTTGCACAGGAATGAAACACCCTTAATCTGCTGGTCGTATAGCTTGAACTCAACGCCGTTTCTGTATTTATTCATGCCTTCAATGTAAAGGGGAAGGTTTGACCAGTCCGGGGTTCTTATGGCATGATTTATCCTGTTGTATTGATTCCAGAACCTGTCCTGCTCGTCCTTTGAAAGACCTTCATTCAAGAACCGTGAAAAAAGTTTTTCAGCACAGAGTTTTCTGTCGTTCATTTTTTGCGAGCGGAGCTTGTTCTTCTGCCTTTCAGAAAGTTCATCACCTGAAATCTTTGCAAGTTCAATTCCGTTTACATAGTCGTAGACATCCTTCCAGTTGATTGTTGAAGGAATTTCTTCACGCTTTACATTGCTGCTAGAAAAGTCATCAATGCTGTCCAAAGTATTTCCAGAGCCTTCAATGTCCCGACCTACTGCCCATGCAAGGAAAGATTCCTTAATGTTTTCACCGTTAATTGCATAGTCAGAAACCGTTGAAGAAAGAATTGAAATTTCAGCATTGCGGACATGGTTCGGCACTGCCTTTTTAAGGATTTTCAAATTCTTTTCATAAAGTTCTAAAGGAACTTTGCCCGAAGAAAAATCTTCTTCAAGTTTATCAATCTTTTTGTAAATGTTCCCGGAAGCATAGAATTCCCGGTGAATGAACTTATTTGGATATTCCTCAACATAGTTCTTACTCTGCCGTAAAATTTTCTGCTGTTCTTCATTCAAGCGGTTTAAATTGATGTAGCCGCCGAAGCCGTCAGAAACTTCAAAGAAAATGCGTTCGTCTTCGTTCCATTTTGAGCCGTAAAGGGAAGCAAAGTCCTTGTTTGTCATTAGCTCTTCTTGTTTCGGGCTGTAACGTGGACTTTTTGGCGGAGCAAGTTTTGTTTTTCCGTCAGAATCAATGTAACGCTTTCCGTTGATTGTAAAGTCCCTTTTAACCTTGCAGTCAGGATTAAGTTCAGAAGTTTTTTCAGAAACAAAATCCTGTAAGCCTGAATTATAGACTTCGTTGTTGACTGTAAGTTTCTGCGTGATTTTTTCAAAATCAAGGGCAGCATATTTTGAACCGTCAAAGAAAACCTGCTTGTGAGTTCCTTTTTGAACAATTCTTGCCTTGTGGTTTTCAATTTCGAAGTTAAGTTCAGAATCAAGCTCACGGTCAGAAAAGATTTCTACAAGAGATTTCTCTGCCACTTCACAGAGAGCCTTAGAAGCAGTCTTTTTCTGATTTTCCTTTACAATGTCGTCCAAAGAAAGAATTTTTTCTTCAAACGGCGACACATCACTGACAGAAAACCTTTCCCCGAAGCGTTCATACATTGCCTTTACAAAAGAAAGTGGCAGCCTTTCGTTGTTGTAGGAAACAAGGGTTACATTTTTTGAAGAATCCTGGAGAACTGAAAATTTCCTTTTCTGGTCGATGTAGACGTTAATCTGATATGGATTTTTTTCATCCTGACGGCTTTCAACTAAATATGAACCCACAAATTTTTCTGCCATAGTCTTTGCAAAGTTCATTTTGGAAAGTTCTGAATACAAGCTGCCGTAAAGATTTTCTGCTTCCTGATTTGCATTTCTCTCTGAAAGTATCTTTTCAGTTCTGTTTTTCCTGATTTCAGAAATTTCAGAATTCTTTTCCTTTAATTTCTGAATGTATTCATCAACAGATTTTACGGAAGAATTTTCAAGCACAAGGGATGAAATTTTTTCACGGTAAAGTGCAAGATTTTTTTCATCTGCTTCATATCTCGTATTCCTAAAATCAGGGACTGGAATATTGTCTTTAATGGTCATTTCATTCTGACCTATTTCGTCTAGGAGTGCATTAAAATCAAAGTTTCCGTTTTCAGGATAAATGGTTTCAAACTTCGGATAGAAAAGACGGCTTTTATAAAGTCGTGAGTATCCGTAATCAGAATTCCGTTCATTCATTAACCTGAAATCACTAAGGTCAAAATCGTTCAGATTTGATTTTTCTGCCGTAATAGCCGGAACTAAAGTATTTGAAAGCTCAAGGTCATCAAGATGAACTTTGTTTTTTGAATCAAATAGCTTTGCGTGAATCATATATGCAGTTCTTGTGCCTGCGTTGTTCAGGTAATACTTACCTTCATGAATACCTAAAAGATTTTCATTTAAGAATACAGTTTCCTTTGTAGCACGGCTTATGTATTCTGCAACCTGTTCACGCTTTCCCGGAGAAAGTTCCTTAAAATCTTCTTTACTGAAAGCGTTTGTAACAATTCCGTTTTCATCAATCGTTGCAAGAAGTTCATCTCGGTGAGTGACAAAGGCTTTTTTAGTCTCAATATCATAGCTGGAAGAAAATCCGTAAATATTTCGTCCACGGTCATTTTTAATTTCTGAAAGCGGATTTTTAGAAACCTTTACTTTTCCATTTCCAATAGCATTGTAAAGATGAACTACTTCGAGGCTGTCTTTTTTTACTTCATCAAGAAGTTTTTCAATGTTTGATTCTTTCTTTTTTTCTTTTGAAGCAGCAGCAGTATTTCTTTCTTTCCTGTTTTTTTCTGCAATGCGTTCAAGGTGGTTCTTAATCTGATTTTCGTGAATCATCTCAAGGTCAATTCCACGGTTTTTAATGTCGGAATTAATCTTTGTAAGCAGGGTGTCTAGAGTTTCGCCTTCTGGAATGTTTACGCAGTATTCATCTCCAAAGCGTCCGCTTCTTGTTGAAACTTCCCCCAGAACTTTTTCAGGATGTTTTTCAAAGAATGAATTTGAACACAAATTGTTTACATCCATTGCACCTTTCTTGAAAATTACAATGTCAGTTCCAACCTGTGTTGTAGGGAATGCGTTGTTCGGAAGTCTGTAGGCATCAACTAAAACGCCTTTAGAAGCGATGAGTTCCTTTCCTCGGTTTACGCCGCTATTTAAAGTTCCGCTTGGAATTACAAAGGCTAGGACAGAGTTTTCATCCTTTAATGAATCAAGGACTTTTTCAATGAAATACTGGTCGTATCGGGTATGTTCGCTTCCTTCTCCTCGTCCTGTCCATTCATTTTTGTTTTCGCCGTATGGCGGATTTCCGATTACAAGGTCATATTTTGGAAGCTTGTAGTTTTCTTTTTTAACACGTCCTGTTTCATCAAAGAACTGTGCCTGAAATGCTCCGGAAATTACAGTTGCATCTGGGTGCAAAACTTTTGCAAGTTTTGATGAAATTTCATCAAGTTCCCAAAGTGTAAAATCATTATGTAAACGGTTATCCGCAAATCGCCCGATTCCTGAACTTGGCTCAAGAACTGTAACGGCATTAGGTGCGTATGAATCCGCAAGTTTCCAGACTGCATCAATAATTTTATAAGGCGTGTAGTATGCGTTTAAGATTTCATTTGATGTTGCGTCCTTCTCTTTAAGTCCGCCACCGCCCTCATAAAGCCGGGCAAGGGCAAGTTCACTAGATGTCCATTCTTCTCCTTTCTTTTTATTTTCAAGGATTTTCTTTACTTCAGAACGGACATCTTTCATTTCCTTTTTTGTTAGCTCTGATACGAAAGTTCCATTTCGTAATTGTTCAGTGCTGCCATGAGCTGTGCGTAATTCCTCTTCCAGTTTTGCCGCTTGCAGATTTCCTCTGCCTGTGCTATTGCTTCCGGTGCTGTCATCTGGCTTAATGTCTTTGGAAATTTGTCCATCGGAATTGGACAAGTCTGCTGAAACAGCTTCACTTTGTTCTGCCCCATTGCCTTGCTCATCTGAGGCGGAAGTTCCATCCATTGGTAATGAATCAGATCCAGAGGTGCTACGTTCCAGTCCGGAATCTCTTCCCATTGAGGCTTCCTTGGTATCGTTGAATTGTGCCATATCATGACTTCCACTTCCTTCATTGTATGGTCGCCCAGTGTCTTTACCTTCACTGCCCGAAAGAATCTGATGTTCTGTTCGTAAATTTCCTGTTCCGTTACTAAAATTTTCTCCTGTTCTTCCATAATTCTGTTCCTCCAAAACGTCATTTTCTTGCAAACTTTCTTCCATAATATTGCGTCTTGTTTCGCTTTCTGTCAAGTTTTGTGCAGTGTAATTTTCAGTTTCTTCGTTTTCCTGATTTTTGTATGCAAAGTTCTCTTCGATTTCAGGAGCTTCTTCTTCTGCAATCATCTGCATTGTTTCAAGAATCTGCTGCCCAGAAACGGAATGGTCAGGGTCAAGATATTCAGATATTTCATCTCGAACATCCCACTCTTTTAAGTTTTCAATTTGTTCAGCATCTTCAACAGGGATTTCGATGTTGTTGCCGGAAACTTTGATTGAAACTTCAGATTTTTCTACAGTCTTACTTGTAATCTTACCTTCCGCAATTAAATCACTGATTGACTTAATGGTGTTTTCGTTGTAATTTGGGTTCGGAGGCGTAACAATGTCGACAAAGTTATGCACTCTGTTCGGGCTGACCACCGACTGCTCATTTTGAGTATGCTGCTCAGCCATTCGCCTGACTGCCGTTGCAACATACAAAAGCTGGTCAGGCGTTTTTATTTTGTTTACGATGTTGTTGATGTCACGTTCGTGAGTTGAAATTGATACGTTGTCGTCATCAATGGAAACTACCACAGATTGAACGGCTTTTTCCTTTCCTTCAATTACAAAACTTTTTGCATAGATGTGAGATTCCTTTTCAACTTCATCGCCAAAAAGTTTATCAATTTCTGTTTTCTTTTCATCAACAATTAAATCCGGAGTTTTTAAGGTTGAATAAACAGCTGAAAGAAGCTTCTGTCTATCCTTTGCCTCAAGTTTGTCAAACTGATTCGCTCCAAGTTTTGCAGATTCAAGTGGAGTTTCAATCCTGTAGCGAGGGAAAAGTGCCTGATAGTTTTCACGTGTAAAGTCAATTTCAATTAAAGGTTCTGCAACTTCATGCAATGCTGATTTTAATCCGTCTTTCAATTCTTCCACATTGATTTCAGAATGTTCTTCCTCACGCTCTGCCTTATCCTGCATTTCTTCTTCGTAAAGTTCCTCTCGGTGGATTTCATCTTCTTCTGCAAGCATTGAAATTGTTTCTTCACTCATTCCGCCGTTTGCCGCCATCTGTTCAATGTACTCGTCAAGCTGTTCTTCAAGTGGCTTTTCGTCAAATTGTTGAATTAACTTTTCTGCAAATTGATTTGAAAGTTCTGCTGTCCTCTGTTTTGATTTTACGGATGGATACCAGACATTATTGTTCCTAGAATAATACCAGCCGTTTTCACGGAGAATGTTTCGGATTTCTTCTGTTGGTTTTTCGTTGAATTTTAAGTTTGCAAAGCCCTGGACTGATGTAATGATTTCGATATTTTTGTTCACGTTCTCTTTTGTTGCACCAATTTTTTCAAATTCAAAGTTTTTAACTTGTTCTATATTAATTTCCTTTTCATATTCATTGATAAACAATTTTTCAGATTTTTTTTGTTCTCGACTTTTGTGGTCAATAGTCTTGCTTTGAAGTTCAACTTTCTGCTCAGTATTTTGACGAAGCGAGATGTTTTTTCCGCTCATTAAGTCTTTTATTGGCTGTGCGAACCAGCTGCGGACTGCATTTACATCAACTACAAGTCCGAATGCTCCGTATCTAGTTGATTTTATTTCTCGTCCGTCCCTCAAAGTTCTGCTGCTTTCAAAATTTTCATAGATGTATTGGTCAATTTCTTTATCCCAGTCAATCGCCTTGTCTCTTGTGATTTCGCCGTCCTCTTTCGCAATCCGCTCAAGCACTTTCTCGGCCATCTCTCCGCAGATTCTCGCATGGACTTCGCTTAAAA
>CAYXDA010000008.1:0-28740 GCA_964463615.1 uncultured Treponema sp. | reverse complement strand
TAAAAAACATATTATAATCATAATGATACCGTTGTATGATTAGGGGACATTTTTGTTCTTTTAAAGGATTTGCAGCGGCAATTAGTTTGTGTTAAGGAGACACATATATGGCAAACAAAATTACAATTATTGGTGCTGGACAGGTTGGCTCGACAATTGCCTTTGCTTTAACAGTAAAACAGCTCGCTTCAGAGATTGTGCTTATTGATATTGCAAAAGAACGGGCAATGGGAGAAGCAATGGATATTAGACAGGGAACTCCGTTCATCGGACCTGTTTCTATTCACGAAGGTGATTATTCAGATGCAAAGGACTCTGATATTGTAGTTCTTTCATCAGGTGTTGCACGAAAACCAGGACAGTCTCGCCTTGAACTTGCTCAAACAAACGTAGATATTACAAAAACTATAATTCCACAGATTACAAAAGCCGCTCCAAACGCACTTTATGTAATTGTTGCAAATCCTGTTGATATTCTTACTTATCAGTTTGTTAAGACTTCAGGAATTCCTAGCTCAAGAATTTTCGGAACAGGAACAATGCTTGACACAGCAAGATTCCGTGCGAGAATTGCAGAAAACTATCAGGTTGGACAGGAAAATGTTCACGGATATGTTTTTGGCGAACACGGAGACTCATCTTTCATTCCGTGGTCTTTGGCAAATATCGGTTCAATTCCTGTAGAAAAATATGCCGAATCTTACGAAGCTTCAAAACTTTCAGAATTCAACAAAGATGATGTTGAAGATTATGTAAGAAAATCAGGCGGAATTATCATCGCCGCAAAGAAATTCACAAACTATGCAATTGGCGTTACAACTGCAACTTTGTGCGAAGCTCTTTCGTTCAAAACAGGAACATTGCTCACTCTTTCAACTCTCCTTACCGGAGAATACGGAATCAGTGATGTTTGTCTTTCTATTCCTTCTGTTGTTTCAAGTGAAGGTTTGAAGAGCAAACTTGTTGCGCCTTTAACAGATGGAGAACTTGCTTCATTGAAACACAGCGCAGATTGTCTTAAAGATGTAATCAAACAGATTAATTTCTAAAAATAAAAATAAAGGCAGTTTTTAATGAACTGCTTTTATTTCGGGGAAAAATTTTAGGAGACTTGCAATTTTTTATGGAAAATTTTCGCATTGAACACGACTCAATGGGCGAAGTAAAAGTTCCTGCCGACAAATACTGGGGAGCACAAACAGAGCGCAGCCATGAAAACTTTGAAATTGGTGTTGGCATAGAAACAATGCCGCGTGAAATAACAAAAGCATTTGGCTACCTGAAAAAAGCTGCGGCTAAAGCGAACAATGCCCTGAAACCGGAAAAAATGACACAGGAAAAGCTTGTCGCAATCGAAAAAGCTTGCGATGAAGTGATTTCAGGAGAATTAAACGCACACTTTCCTCTTGTAGTTTGGCAAACAGGAAGCGGAACTCAAAGCAATATGAATGCGAATGAAGTTATCGCAAACCGTGCGAATGAAATCGCAGGAAAAAAACTTTGTCATCCGAATGACGACATAAACATGAGCCAGTCGTCAAACGATACATTTCCGACTGCATTGCACATTTCTGCAGTTTGCGAAATAGAAGACAGACTTGTTCCGGCAGTAAATGTACTTATAGAAACATTTAAACGCCTTGAAAAAGAAAACGAAGGTATTGTAAAGAGCGGACGAACTCACTTACAAGATGCGGTTCCGATTTCATTCACTCAGGAAATTTCAGGATGGCGGACAAGTCTTGAACGGGATGTGGAAATGTTGAAATCATCATTGCCATATCTGAAGCAGTTGGCTCTTGGCGGAACTGCTGTAGGAACTGGACTGAACGCACCGAAAGGTTTTGATCAGAAAGTGGCAGAAGAAGTTTCTGCGCTCACAGGAAAAGACTTTATAAGCGCACCGAATAAATTCCATGCCCTTACATCAAAAGATGAGCTTGTTTTTGCGCATGGCGCGGTAAAGGCGCTTGCCGCAGATATGATGAAAATTGCGAATGACGTCCGATGGCTTGCGTCAGGCCCGCGCGATGGACTTGGAGAAATATTCATTCCGGAAAACGAACCGGGTTCTTCAATTATGCCTGGAAAAGTAAACCCTACACAGTGCGAAGCTGTGACTATGGTTGCGGTTCAGGTTATGGGAAATGACGCGGCTGTAGGCTTTGCTGCAAGCCAAGGTAATTTTGAACTTAATGTTTTTATGCCGGTAATTGCATATAATTTCATTCAGTCTTGCAGACTTTTAGCAGAAGCCATTTTGTCGTTTAACAAAAATTGCGCAGTTGGAATAAAAGCAAACAAAGAAAAAATGCATTACAATCTTTACAACTCTCTTATGCTTGTAACTGCATTAAATCCGTATATCGGCTATGAAAATGCGGCAAAAGTTTCTCACAAAGCTTACGAAGAAAATCTTTCGTTAAAAGACGCCTGCGTTCAGTTGGGATTTTTAACTGCTGAAAAATTCGACGAAGTCTTTAAACCGGAAGAAATGGCTGGAGTAAAAAAATGAGTGAAAAAATAATTTATTCATATTTTCCAGGATGTACCTTAAAGAACAAAGCCATTGAACTGGACGCCTACGCAAGAGAATCTGCCAAGGTTCTTGGCTTTGAACTTGAGGAAATCCAGGACTGGCAGTGTTGTGGCGGTGTTTATCCAATGTCGACAAAAGAAATAGCTCCAAAACTTTCTTCTGTAAGAGCATTGGCTGATGCACGTAACCACAATCATGATCTTGTTACGCTTTGTTCAGCCTGCTACAACGTTCTAAAGCAGACGAACAATGCAATGACAAATGATGAAAATACAATCTTAAAAGCAAATAATTATCTTAAACAGGATAACATTGAATATCATGGGGAAGCTAAAGTTCTTCATTATCTTGAAGTTCTTCGTGATGTTATTGGCTGGGATAATGTAAAAGCTGCTGTAAAAAAACCTTTGACTGGAAAAAAAATAGGCGCTTACTATGGATGTCTTCTCCTTCGTCCTGGTAACGTCATGCAGTTTGATGATCCTGAAAATCCTAAAATTATAGAAGATTTTATAAAAGCAATCGGCGGCACTCCTGTTGTTTACGCACAAAGAAATGAATGTTGCGGTGCTTATGCGCAGTTTGAAAATGCGGATATTCCACAGAAACGCTCACAGGCAATTCTTTCCAATGCAGAAGATTTCGGTGCTGAACTTCTTGTAACAAGTTGTCCTCTTTGCCGTTACAATCTTATAAAGAATAAGAAAGAAAGCAAACTTGATGTAATTTATTTTACAGAGCTTTTGGCCGAAGCGCTTGACATAAAGGATTCTGTTTTAGCTCAGATTGAGAATTTTTCTCAAACAAAAAATGAGAATATTTCTCAAAAGGAGGCGGTAAATGCTTAAATCAGAAATTGAACAGCTAAAAAGTCAGATTCTTGAAATAAGCGGCGTAAATCCTAAAAAATGTATGGTTTGCGGAAAATGTTCCGGAACTTGTCCGAACTATGATGCTATGGAATATCATCCTCATCAGTTTGTTCAGATGGTTGAAAATGGAGAAATTGAACCGCTTCTTAAAACAAAATCTATTTACGCTTGTTTAAGTTGCTTTGCATGTTTGGAAAGATGTCCGCGTCAAGTAGAACCGGCTAAACTTATTGATGCAGTCCGTCAGTATGTTGAAGGTCAAAGAGGTCCGCATCATCTTGATCCTAATCAAGTGCCGGAACAGTTGGATGCTGATATGCCTCAGCAGGCAATTGTAAGCGCATTCAGAAAATATAAGAAATAAAGGAAGTGACTTATGGAAAAAATTGGTGTTTTTGTATGTCACTGTGGTACTAATATTGCCGGTACAGTTGATGTAGAAAAAGTTGCTGAAGAACTTGGTAAAGTGAACGGAGTTGCATTTTCAACTCATTACACTTACATGTGTTCTTCTGCCGGTCAGCAAATGATAGAAGACAAAATCAAGGAACTCAAACTTACAGGTGTTGTTCTTTGCTCTTGCTCTCCTCGTATGCATGAAAAAACATTCCGTGCGTGTGCAGAGCGCGCCGGATTAAACCCATATAAAGTAGAAGTTGCAAATATCCGTGAACAGTGTTCATGGGTTATGAAAGATGTGCAGACTGCTACAGAAAAAGCAATCGCATTGGGAAAAGCAGCTATCGCAAAATCCATTTTGGACACGCCGCTTACTCCTGGCGAAACCGCAATGACAAAGAGGGCTCTTGTAATCGGTGGTGGAATTGCCGGAATTACAGCGGCATTGGACATTGCTGACGCAGGTTTTCCGGTTGATATCGTTGAAAAGGATTATACAGTCGGCGGAAAAATGGCTAGGCTTGACAAAACATTCCCTACCCTAGACTGCGCATCTTGTATTGTTACTCCAAAAATGACGGAAGTCAGCCAGAATCCGAACATACGAATTCTTTCTTATTCGGAAGTTTGCGGAGTTCACGGTTACATAGGAAACTTTACAATTGACATCAAACGACATCCGCGCTTTGTTGATGAAACAAAATGTACAGGTTGTGGTGAATGTATAGAAAAGTGTCCGATGAAAAAAGTTCCTAATGAATTCAATTTGAATTTGGACAATCGCAAGGCAATCAATATTCCGTTTGCACAAGCAGTTCCAAAAGTTGCTTCAATTGCGGCTGATTATTGTCTTCACATGAAAGCTTTGAAGAACGGAAAAGACAATGTCTGCGGAATGTGTCAGAAAGCTTGCGGTGTAGGTGCTATCAATTTCAATCAGAAAGAAGAAATCATAACTGAAAAATATGGCGCAATCATCGTTGCTACAGGTTACAATCCTATAAGTCTTGAAAAATTCGATGAATATGCTTATTCGCAGAGTCCAGACGTTGTTTCTTCTCTTGAATTTGAACGTCTTTGCAATGCGTCTGGTCCGACAAACGGTCACCTTCTTCGTCCTTCAGACGGAAAAGAACCGAAAGAAATCGTATTTATTCAGTGTGTAGGTTCACGATGTTCCGCAGATTCTGAAAAAGGTCATGAATATTGCTCTAAAATTTGTTGTATGTATACAGCAAAACATGCAATTTTGACTCGTGATCATTATCCGGACACAAACATTACCGTTTTCTATATTGATGTTCGAACACCTGGAAAGAACTTTGACGAATTCTATCGCAGAGCGGTTGAACAGTACGGCGTTCACTATATTAAGGGAATGGTCGGAAAAGTAACTCCGCAGGCGGACGGAACGCTTGATGTTCAAGGTTCAGATTTGATTTTGAACAGACAAGTTCACATAAAAGCGGATATGGTTGTTCTTGCAGCTTCTATCGAAGCAGATAAATCTGCACGTCCATTGGCTACAATGCTTACAACATCAATGGACAATAACGATTTCTTCCTTGAAGCTCATGCAAAACTTCGTCCTGTTGAAAGTCCTACAGCCGGCATTTTCCTTTGCGGATGCTGCCAGGGACCAAAAGATATTCCAGAAACTGTCGCACAATCTTCAGGTGCTGCCGCAAAGGCGATTTGTCTTCTTGTAAAAGACAAGCTTAAAAACAATCCTTGTACGGCTCATCCGGATGAAAACATGTGTAACGGATGCGGTCAGTGTGCAAATGTTTGCCCTTATGGAGCAATTTCATACGTTGACAAAGACTTTAGAGGTCCGAACAGAACAACAATTACACGACACGTTTCTCAAGTTAATACTGCGATGTGTCAGGGTTGTGGTGCTTGTACAGTAGCTTGTCCATCAGGAGCAATGGATTTGAACGGATTCAGCAACAAACAGATTTTGGCGGAGGTTGACGCATGTCTTTAGAAAATGAAAACACTGCAGCAAATAAAGAATGGACACCTAAAATCATTGCGTTCTGCTGCAACTGGTGTTCTTATGCAGGTGCGGATTTAGCTGGAAACAACCGACTTGAATATCCGTCTAACGTAAAAATTGTGCGAATTCCTTGCTCATGCCGATTGAATCCGCTTTTCATTCTGCGCGCATTCCAGCGTGGAGCGGACGGCGTTATTCTTTGCGGATGCCATCCTGGAGACTGCCATTATTCAACTGGAAACTATTTTGCCAGAAGAAGAATGACACTTCTTTTCAGTCAGCTTGATTTTCTTGGAATTGAAAAAGGAAGAACACGCGTTGAGTGGTGTTCTGCGGCGGAAGGCGTTCGATTTGCAGGAATTATGAACGATTTTGTTTCCCAGATTAAAGAACTTGGAGAGTGTAAACGACTGGAGGATGTAAGATGCAAGAACTAAGCGCAAAAATGATTCAACGCGCAAAAGAATTGCTTTCCGAAGGTAAAGTTCAGCGTGTTGTCGGATGGAAAAAAGGTATTTTCGACGATGATATCACTCCGGGAACTTTTTCCAGCGCCGAAGAATTAGATAAAGAATTTATTTACGATGAGCATTGTGCCGCAAATCTTTCAAAATATCTTGTAAAGATAACAAGAGAAATTGAAACAGCAAAAAGCACAACAAGAATGAACAACTCTATGGCAAAACAGCGCGATCCAAACGCTCAAGACAAGCCTATTCCAAGTGAAGTTGTTCTTGTATTCTTAAAGCCAAGCGATACTTATTCGTTTACAGAACTTTTAAAGGAAAACAGAATTTCTCGCGGCGATGTATACGCAATCGGAATTCCTTGTCAGGAAACATTAAACGGAGGTGAAGTTTGCGAAAGTTGCGCCGGAAAAAAACATGTTTCTTGCGATGAACTTTTAGGAGTTGACGAAAATTACGAACCTGGAGTTTCCAAGCGGCTTGATGTTTTTGAAAAGTTTGACAAAATGAATGCAGCAGAACGAAACGAGTTCTGGAAAGGCGAATTCAGCCGTTGTATCCGTTGTAATGCATGCCGAAATGTATGTCCTGCCTGTACTTGTGAAAAATGCGTATTTGATAACAACAAACTTTATACTTCGCAGAAAGTTGCGGAAACAAATTTTGAAGAATCGCTTTTCCACATAATCAGAGCATGGCATGTTGCAGGCCGTTGTTCTGATTGCGGAGAATGTTCACGTGTTTGTCCTGAACATATTCCTCTTTATCTTCTTAACAGAAAATATATAAAGGATATAAACGAAATTTACGGAGAATATCAGGCCGGAAGCGATATGGAAACAAAACCTCCTATGCTTACTTACACAACTGATGATGCAGAAACAACAATTGTCTGGACAAGATCAAATGAGGAGGAAGATAATGCTTAGTATTTCATCTGAAAAAATCGACACATTATTTGAACTTCTTGCAAAAAACGGTCCGCTTTACATTCCTGTTACAAACGAAACTGGAAAATCAGATTTCAAAAAATGGGAAAAAGGCGTAAAACTTTCTGAAAACTTAAAAACTGTCAGAAGTGCAAAAGACTTTTTCTTTCCAAAAACGGAACATCTTGTAAGTTACCAGATGAACGGAAAAGAAGTAAAAATTATTGATCCAAGAAAAGAATCTGAAGATTTTGTGATTTTCGGAGTTCGTCCTTGCGATGCAATAGGTTTAACTGTAATCGACAATGTTTACCTTAACATGAATCCTGTTGATTCTTACTATAAAAACCGACGGGAACACGGAACAGTCGTAACACTCGCCTGTAATGAACCTGCAAAAACCTGTTTTTGTTCAACTTATGAAATTGACGCATCTTTGGAAAAAGACAAAGACGGTTCAACAGGCGATGTAAGTACTTGGTTTGCAGACGGAAAATATTTCTTTAAAGCAAATACAGACAAAGGAAAAGCTTTTATTGAAAAAGCAAAGTCTGTTCTTGAAGAATCGGATGAAAAATCTGTAAAAGCAGAACAGAAGTCAATTCAAGAAAAGATTGAAAAACTTCCGTTTGCACACCTTGATCTTTCAAAATTTCAAGGAAAGGACATGCTTAAGATTTTCAATTCGAAAATCTGGAAAAGCGTTGCCGAACCATGCGTAGGTTGTGGAACTTGTACTTATGTCTGCCCTACTTGTATGTGTTTTGACGTTCGCGACTTTAATACAGGAAATGGAATCCGACAGATTCGTTGTTGGGATTCGTGCATGTATTCAGACTTTACGCAAATGGCTGCCGCAAATCCTCGTCTTACCCAAGTAGAAAGAAGCCGCCAGCGTTTTATGCACAAACTTATGTATTATCCGATGGCTCACGAAGGTTTGTTCCAATGTGTAGGTTGCGGAAGATGTATAGAAAGTTGTCCTGTAAATATGAACGTTATAAAAGTAATAAAAGCCGTTCAATCTACAGATGATATTTAAGGAATAGGAGAAAACGATGGAAAACAACGAAAGCTTTATTCCTTATGTAGGAAAAATAATTGATATAAAACAGGAAACTCCTGATGTAAAAACTTTCAGCGTTGTCGGTCTTGACGGAAAAAAACTCTTTGAGCACATTCCTGGTCAGTGTGCAATGCTGATTGTTCCTGGTGTCGGAGAATCAATGATTTCTATCACTTCTTCGCCTACTTTGGAAACTCATATGGAATTTTCTATTAAAAAGTGCGGCGTGGTAACAGATTTTCTTCACAATGCAGAAATTGGTCAGGAAATTTGTGTTCGCGGTCCGATCGGAAACGGATTCCCTGTTGATACAAAACTTAAAGGAAAAGACATTCTTGTAATTGCCGGAGGAATTGGAATTGCTCCTGTTCATTCAGTTGTAAATTACATGATGGATCATCGTTCTGACTATGGAAAAATCCAAGTAATTTATGGAAGCCGCTCAAAAGCAGATTTGGTTCGTCTTGACGAAATGCAGAATGTTTGGATGAAACAACCGAATTGTTCAATTGATTTGACGATTGACCGCGCGGAAGACGACTGGAACGGACACGTAGGTTTTGTACCTCCTTTTGTAACGGAACTTAATCCGGATCCGCGCATGACAGTTATTATGTGCGGACCTCCGATTTTGATTCACCTTTCGCTTGACGCGCTGAAAAAACTCGGCTTTAAGGACGAGCAGGTTTTCACAACAATGGAAATGCGCATGAAGTGCGGAATCGGAAAATGCGGACGATGCAATATAGGCGACAAGTTTGTCTGCAAAGACGGACCTGTATTCAGTTTCGACCAATTAGGCGAACTTCCGCCGGAATATTAATAACATGTGGACATTGAGGCCCCAAAATGTCCACTGAATGTGGTTTCGGGTACCTCAACCACCAATTATGGTAGGAGAACAAAATATGTCAGAGAACAAACAAATGGCAACAATATATCTGTTCGGAAAAAAATATGAAGTTCCGGCAGAACTTACAGTAATGAACGCAATGGAATACGCCGGATACCAGCTGAAAAGAGGCTGCGGATGCCGAAACGGATTTTGCGGAGCATGTGCTACAATTTATCGTGTACAGGGTGAAAACCAGCTTAAAACTTGTCTTGCCTGCTCTCAAAAAGTAATTGACGGAATGTATATTGCAACACTTCCGTTCTTCCCGCTTGTAAAGCAGATTTACGATATCAATAAAATAAAGCCTGAACAGGCAGTTATGATGCAACTTTATCCGGAAATCTATTCTTGCGTAGGTTGCAATGCCTGCACACGCGCTTGTCCGCAGAATCTTCAGACAATGCAGTATATTGCTTACGCTCAGCGTGGCGATTTTGCAAGATGCGCTGAACTTTCGTTCGACTGTATCATGTGCGGCTGCTGTTCTTCAAGATGTCCTGCAGGAATAAGTCATCCTCAGGTTGCGGAACTTGCCCGACGTTTGAACGGAAAATATCTTCAGCCGGAAAGCAAGCATCTTCTTGACCGTGTTGCAGAAATCGACGCAGGAAAATGCGATGAAGCAATCAAAAAGTTTATTGAAATGTCAACCGGAAATAAAGACGAGATTAAAAATCTCTATAACACACGAGAAATTGAAAAATAATTGTTTTGCTGGTTGAGCCTGTCGAAACCAGTTTTTATGAGAACAAAATGGTCATTTCGACACGCTCAATGGCCAACTTGGAGATACACTTATGTACGGAAATTATCTTGACGAAGAAGCAAAGATTGTTGCTGCAAAACGCGAAGAAAATTTAAAATTCGAGCATGCTCGTCTTACAGCAGATGAAAAAGACGATTTGCTCTTAAAATTTCACCCGGATAGAATCAAAAACCAGTTTGAAGAATTGAAAATCGGTCCTAACAAAGGTCAAAAAGCTCCGATTGAACTTGCAACAATGCTTCAGGCAAAACCAAGAATTGAACCGGAACACATTGATTTAAATCATGTTGATTACGAAACTGATGTTCTTGTTATTGGCGGTGGTGGTGCTGGAACTTCCGCTGCAATTATGGCAAGCGAAGCCGGTGCAAAAGTTCTTTTGGTAACAAAACTCCGAGTCGGAGATGCAAACACAATGATGGCAGAAGGCGGAATTCAGGCGGCAGATAAACCGAACGATTCTCCGGCTCAGCATTATCTTGACTGCTACGGTGGCGGACACTTTGACGGAAAGCCGGAACTTGTTGCAACACTTGTTTACAAAGCCCCTTCTGTAATCAAATGGCTGAACGATCTTGGTGTTGAATTTGATAAAACAAGCGACGGAACAATGGTTACAACTCACGGAGGCGGAACCAGCCGCAAAAGAATGCATGCCTGCAAGGATTATTCCGGTGCAGAAATTATGAGAACTCTCCGTGATGAAACTTTTAACCGCGCAAAAGATATTACAGTTGTTGATTTTACATCTGCAATTGAGCTGATTAAAAACGACAAAGGCGAAGTTTGCGGTGCAGTTTTAATGAACATGGAAACAGAGGAACTCTATATTGCAAAGGCAAAAGTTGTAATTCTTGCAACAGGTGGTGCCGGACGAATGCATTACCAGGGTTTCCCTACTTCAAATCATTATGGTGCAACAGCAGACGGTCTTGTACTCGCTTACAGAGCCGGAGCAAAGCTTTTGTATCAGGATTCTTTGCAGTATCACCCGACAGGAGCGGCTTATCCGAGCCAGATTCTTGGAAAACTTGTAACAGAAAAAGTTCGCTCGCTCGGTGCAAAACTTATCAATAAAAATGGAGAAGTCTACATTCATCCGCTTGAAACACGCGACGTAAACGCTTCAGGAATTATACGAGAAGTAAAAGAAGGCCGCGGTGTAAAAAATGATGTACAGGACGCTGTTTGGCTTGACACTCCGATGATTGATATGATTCATGGAGAAGGAACTATTTTGAAATCAATTCCTGCTATGTACAATATGTTCATAAAATACGGAATCGACATCAGAAAAGAACCGATTTTGGTTTATCCTACACTTCACTATCAGAACGGTGGTGTAGAAATCGATAAGACTTGTCATACAAATATTCCGAATCTTCTTGTTGCCGGAGAAGCAAGCGGTGGAGTTCACGGAACAAACAGACTTATGGGCAACTCATTGCTTGATGTTGTTGTTTTTGGTCGCGAAGCTGGTATCGAAGCCGGAAAAATGTTCAAGAACATAAATCTTTCTGAAACAGGAAAAATGAATCTTGATCATGTGAAAGCATTCGAAAAAGAGCGAAGCGATGCAGGAATCAATTCAAATGATATTTCCCCTAAACTTCTTCCACGCTACACACATGGAAATCCTGAATTTGAAAAAGTTATTCCAGGTGCAAGCAAATAGATTCTGATTAAAACTGTCATTGCATAATATCTGCAATGACAGTTTTTTTGTTTTTGGTTAATTTTCTATTAATATTGAAAAAACTCTTTATATCAATATAATTATCAGTCAGAGGTTTTTATAATGACAGCATATCTTGCCGGAGTGTGTACTTCAGCACTTTCATTCATCACTATTGTATTTGCCATTGGAGCAATTGGTTATCTTGTAGGTGGAATCAAGATAAAAGGAATTGAACTTGGAACAGCCGGAGTTCTTCTGGTAGCGCTTATCTACGGAATTGTAATACACTTCTTTCCAAGTTTCACATTTCATTGGACAGAAACGCAGGCCGTTAATGGAATTCCGGAAACTATAGAACGGGTAAAAACAGTTTTTCTTTATAACAGCAAAATAAATTCTAATTTTGCTATCGTTTCAAACATAGGAACAGCATTTTTTGTTACAGCAATAGGTTTGATTGCCGGTCCGAAATTTTTCCGCTCATTCAATAAAAGCACTTTGGCTTATATTTGCATTGGTATAATAGTAATTGCTTTGGGCGCCGCAACAACAATAGTTTTTGTTCTTCTTGATAAAAATATGACAGCATCAATGGGTGTTGGTCTTTTTACGGGTGCGCTTACTTCTACTCCAGGATTCAGCGCCGGAAAAGAAGTTGCAATGTCCATTGACGAAGCCGTAAAAGCTGCCGGTGGTGTTTCTGTTCTTGAATCAGAAGTTACAGCAGGTTATGGAATTGCATATCTTTACGGTGTTCTTGGAGTTGTTCTTTTTGTTCAGATTGTTCCGAAAATTCTTAAAGTAAATCTTCCGGAAGAAGTTGCAAATTTTAAAGCCGCAAACCAGATTCAAGTTCCGCAGCCTAAGGGAAAACTTTTTGCTATTGAACCGCTTGGTCTTTTTGCGTTTTTCCTTGCTGTTGCAGTCGGCTGTTTGATCGGTTCAATCGAAATTCCAGGAATCAATTTCAGTCTTGGAAATTCAGGCGGATGTTTGATTGGTGGTTTGTTGGTAGGTCATTTTGCACACATCGGAAATATTGACTGCAGAATCAGAAAAGAAACATTGAACTTGATGAGAGAATTGGGTCTTGTTCTGTTCCTTATTGGAGCTGGTGTTCCTGGCGGAGTTAATTTTATTGACAAATTCCGATGGGCATACTTTATTTACGGTGCAGTAATTACAACAGTTCCGATGATTGTTGGATACATAATCGCACGTTATATTTTCAAATTAAGTATTTTGAATAATTTGGGTTCAATCACAGGCGGTATGACTTCAACTCCTGCATTGGGAACATTGATTGCAACTGCCGGAACTGACGAAGTTTCAAGCGCATATGCGGCAACTTACCCATTTGCGCTTGTAAGCATAGTCCTTGCCGCAAAAATAATAATCATGGCAATACATTAAACTTTGAAATAATCCTATAAAAAACGGAATTGCAAAATCAGCAGTTCCGTTTTTTTTTATTCAATAATTTCGAACCCGGAAAATTTTATTGTTGCAAAATTATGGGCATACAGATTTTTTTTATCTTCCGATTCTTTTAATTCTTTGATTTCACCTGAAAGAACAATTTTTTTTCCCTGCAAGTAAATTAATTCTTTTTTTATTTTTTCATCCGCATAAATATTATACTTGTTACCGTTCAAATCTTCAAAAACAGGAATCAAAAAAGGTTCACTTCCGTAACTTTTTATAAATCCTGTTTCCGAAAATAAATTATTTCTTTTTGAATATGAAAAAATACCAGACAAAACAATAAAAAATAAAATAAGACTTGCAATTTTGTTTTTCATAAAACTACCACTTTTAATTTAAATAGAATTTTCTTTTCCTAGAACCGTATATACAAAAGCATCATAATCTTTATCAACTGTTGCATTTATTCCGGAAATTACAGAATCGATGTATTTATATATTAAAAAGCCATATTGTCCTAACACTACAGAATCAGCATTGTTTTGAAAAAAATCCAAGGCGCTATTACTGATTTTTATTTCACTATTTGAATTGTTGTAGTAAGCGGAAGTTTTGACTTTCTTTAAATAAATATTTTTGTTTCCAGAATATACAACATTTTTATTCAACGTCGGTAAAGAGTCATCCTTAAATAAATTGCTGACAGCAACACATGAAAAATCCTTTATTATATCTTTAAAAGTTATTTCAGAATTTTGCAGAACTTTTCTGGCAGCCATCAAAACAGATTCCTCATTAACATAGTCATTGGTTGCAATTTCTTTTATCAAATCAAAGCCTCCGTAATTTTTCGCAAGAAAATCGCCGAAAGCAAAAACGTTTCCATAGGAAATATAAACATCAGACCCGGAAGAATTTGTTATAAAATATTTATTTGTTTCACTTCGCCAATTCGAAAAACCCAAGTTGTAAAAAGTATTAAAAAACGGAAGTCTTTGCATATAGATTGAATTTTCTTCCTTCAAATCTTCTGCAAGATATTCTTCAAACATAGCATCTGCCAAAGCAGAAAGCATTTCTGTATACCAAGTTTCAAAATAAAGTTCTTTTGAAAACGATTTGTTTATATAGTTTAGCATATGATTGAATTCATGAGCCAGCGTAGAATAAACACTTTTTGGATTTTCTCTTAAAAACCATGAATCAATATATATAATTGCATCTTGATTTTTGTAATCAGTCAGCATATCAGAAGAAGAAAAATAACCTTGAACGCCTGCTTTTGTATTTTCTGTTTCTTTATAATCATAATAAAGGTCCGCGACTACAATATTAACTTTTTCCGGAGAAGAAATAACATTTGTATATCTGGACGTATATTCGAATCCGCCTAAAATTTCTGTTATATTTGGAAAAATCTTTTCATCAAAAAGTTTTCCCAAATTTTTAAGAATATCAGAAGATACTGTAATTTTTCCGTTTGTATTATCGACAAAAAAAACATTGCAATATTTTCCGGAAAAAATTTTTTCCGCATTTTCATTAGTGAAACCGGATGTTCCGTCATAAAGTTCTATCTCAGTAGTGCCGGAATCAGATACAACCGGATTGAATTTTTTTTCTGTCGCTTCGTTATTATAACCGGCAGACCTGCTGTCATTTTTACAAACAAGATTTTTTGCTATTTCCTGATTTTTTTTAGAAATATTTTCATCATATCTTATAAGATTAGAAGGAATTTCCAAATTATCAATTTTATTTTTGAAAGAATCACAAGAAACAGAACGTGCAGAAGCAAAATCAAAATAAGGAACATCACTTGCAGCAACATCTCTTTTATCCAAGCTGGCTGCCATAAACCAAATCCTGTCCCCAGATTTGGAATCAATTTCAATATTCACAGTTTTTTTTGAATCAGAATCATCAAAATCACAGGAACAGAATACTACGCATAAAAACGCAGATAGAACTAAAAAACATTTTTTCATAAACTCAGTCTATCATAATTTATTGTTATTTTAAACTCTTGTATGCCAATTCTGCAACTTTTTGTTCTGCTTCTTTTTTAGATTTACCTTCCGCAGGACCGTAGGAAATTTCTCCAAGGTGAACTTTTACATTAAAAATCTGCGCGTGATCCGGACCTGAAACGCTTACAAGTTCATATTTTGGCGGCTGTTTATTCTTTTTTTGATAAAGTTCCTGCAAAAGAGTTTTAAAATCTTTTCCTCCGAATTCCTGAACTTTTTTTATTTCCGGAACAATAAAAGAAAGCACATATTTTTCGCAAAGTTCATAACCGGAATCAAGATAATAAGCTCCGATAATAGCTTCCATACAATCTGCCAAAATAGCAGGCTTTTTGCGGCCGCCGCTCATTTCTTCGCCGCGCCCAAGCACAAGCATTTTATCAATGCCGAACCTTAACGCAATAGGAGCAAGACTTTTTTCAGAAACTACAACTGATTTTATTTTCGCAAGGTCGCCTTCCGCATGAGTGCCGCTCATTTTTTTGTAAAGATAATCAGCAGTTGCAAGCCCAAGAACGGAATCTCCCAAAAATTCAAGACGTTCATTATTGTAAAGTTTTGCTGAATGATTCTCATTTGAATATGAACAGTGATGAAAAGCCAAATCTAAAAGCTCAAGATTTTTAAACTTGAGTCCAAGAGGTTTGCAGAATTCAAGAAGATTTTTTTTTCTTTCCGGCAAAATTGTTTTTTTCATTGAATAAACTATAATTTTTACAAAAAAAAAACACAAGCCAAAAGCCTGTGTTTTTTCAATAATTTCTAGAATTGTAAAAATTAAAAATTATTGCTGCTGAGATTTGATGAAATCATAAGCATCGCGAACAGTTTCAAATTCGTTTGCTTTTTCATCCGGAATGCTAACGCCAAGTTCTTCTTCGATAGCGTAAACAAGTTCGTAAGTATCAAGGCTGTCTGCACCAAGATCCCCGCGGAATGAAGAGTCAAGAGTAATCTTTGATTCTTCAATATCCAACTTTTCAGCGATTAACTTCTGAATTTTTGCGAACAATTCGTCCATTTTTTTCCCCTTAAAATAATATTTAGCCGTTTACTTCAGGTGTGATTACCTGGCGTCCGCGGTAAAATCCGCACTTAGGACAAACACGATGTGACTGAATCAAGTTTCCGCAGTTGTTGCATTCAACAAGCTGTGGAGCTGCCAGACGCATATTGATTGACTGGCGTCTTTTTGTAACGGCTTTAGATGTTTTCGATCTAGGTACTGCCATTTATAAACCTCACTAAGATAGATTAATATCTGATTTACTGCGGTCTATAATACAACAGTTCAAATCAGTATGTCAATACAGTATAGCAGATAAAATCAAAATGTCAATTAAATAAGCGAACGCCACAGGAAACTGTTCTTGAAAGCACGATTTTTATGAAGTCATTCCGAAATGCTTACCTGCGAGCTTTCTGCGTTAGGGATTGCAGCGGAAATGAGCGCAAGCGAATTGAAGCGGAAAGCCCGGCGGCACGAAAGTGCCGCAACGCCCGATTATTTTTTAATAATATTTTTTTTCCAATGCTTTTTGGACTATCTGCGGAACCATTTCCGAAACATCACCTTTAAACTGCGCCACTTCTTTTATTGCGCTGCTTTTCAAAAGTATGTATTTTTGATCTGTCGGAATAAACATTGTTTCTATTTCCGGGTTCAACGTGTGGTTCATAAGCGAAAGGTCGAATTCATAAGCAAAATCCGTTGCGTTTCTTATTCCCCGGACAAGAACTTTTGCGTTGTTTTCTTTTGCATAGTTCACGATAAGTCCGGAATATGTGTGAACGGTAACATTTTTAAAAGGCTTTACAAGTTCAGAAAGCATTGAAAAACGCTCTTCGGCAGAAAAAAGACAGTTCTTGGAATTATTAACTGCAATCACCACATCAATTTCGTCAAATATTTTACAGGCGCGCTGAATTATATTTATATGCCCATTTGTAGGCGGATCAAATGATCCCGGAAAAATTGCTTTTGTCATAAAAAAAAGTTACTTTGTTTGACGAAAATATACAAGCGATGTAATATACAAATTATGATAAAAATTGTATTGATAGCAGCCGCATTGCTTGCATTGAACGGATGCAAATCCACAAAAAATGCCGCCCAGGAAATCGGACAGAATACTGCGGAAGAAAAAAATGTATTACAAAAAAGAGCTGATGATGAATTCAGCCGATCAACAGTCGGAGTTTTCATTACAAGGGAAGAGTTTAATTCTGATAAGACTGACATTTTAAGAATAATTGGTGAACTTTCCGTTGTTATGGCAAATCATGACTATGATTCATGGCTGAAATACATTGATCCGGAATCTGTAAAGTACTGGTCAAGCCCGCGGAACCTACTTAACGCGTCAAAGCGAATTCCTCAGAAAATCCGGCTTTCAAATCTTAATGACTATTTCCGCTATGTTTTTGTTCCTTCGCGCTCCGGACGTTTCGTTGAAGAAATCCGCTATGTTTCGCACGATTCTGTAAAAGCCGTGCAAGTGCGCGACAAACTTGATATAGTTTATTACAATTTCGTGCGTGTGAACGAAAAATGGATGGTAAATCTGCCGGAACTGCACGAGTAGCAAATTATTAAATTGTCAAATAGAAAAGTTGCTAAAATTGTTCACTTGCTTTATAATTTTACATCATTAACAGAAAATATTAGAAAATGTATTTTCCAGGAGGAAAATCTAAATGAAAATTTCAAAAAAACTTATTCTTTCTGCAGTTTGCATAGCTTGCGCTTCTTTTGTTTTTGCGCAGGAACAGAAAGTTCAGAAAGCGACAAATTCAACCTCTTCTTCAAGAGAAGAAACATCTGTAGAGGAAGAATATTTGAGCGACGTGGACGGAGTTGTAATCCTTAGTCTTGCGCAGTCCGATGAATATGACAACAAACTTGTTGCAATGCAGTTCCTGGAAGAAGCTGTTGACAACGGAAACGCATCCCCGGATGTAATGAAAGCTCTGAACCAGCTTGCCGGAGAAGGAATCAATTCTCAGTCCCGCACAAACGGTCGTCTTATGAACAACTTTCCGGATATCCGCCGCCGCGCATGTCTTGCACTGGGAAAAATAAAAACTGAAGAATCTAAAAACTATCTTGTAAAAGTTACACTTGCGGAAAATGAGCCTATGGTTATCTCTGCCGCTGTGAATTCTCTTGGTGAAATAGGAATAAATTCAAATGACGAAGTTGTTGATGCGATTTCTTTTGCGAACAGACGCAATCAGATTTTGAACCCTACTTCATCGCTCGCATTCGAAGTTGTTGATGCTTATGAAAAACTTTCAGAATCAACAGAAAATAAAAAAATTATAATCGACTCTCTTTCAAAAATTGCGGCAGATTATCATTATGCTTCGCCTGTAAGAGCAAAAGCGCTGAAACTCTTAAAATCAATGAGCAGTTCTGACGGCTCAGGCAGTTCTTCCACTGCAGACGCAAAATAAAAAAAAAGTACGATTTATCTGCAAAAAGTTCACAGGATTTGCAAAAGCGCATTTTCCATGAACTTTTTGTAATTTTACAATCTTTCGCAGAATTTTCACATTAAAACAAACAGAAGAAAAAAAATGGAACCAATTATACTCGCCTCGTCTTCTCCGCGAAGACAGGAAATATTACGCATGATGAACATACCTTTTCAGGTAATTCTTCCGAATATTGACGAAACATTAACAAACGGAGTTGACACAGAAGATGTGCCTGAACTTTTGGCCAGAGAAAAAGTTTCTGCCGTTATACATTCGCTGCCTTCAAACCAGGAAATTCAGTGGATTCTGGGAGCGGATACTGTAATTGTAAAAAACAACAGAATTTTCGGAAAACCGCAGGACGCAGATGAAGCGGAAGAATTTTTAAGACTGTTTCAAGGATCGGAACATACTGTAATAACCGCGATTGTTCTTTACAACGGAAAACAGAAAACCACATCTTCAAGAGTTGCAAAAACAAAAGTAAAGTTCGCTCCGATGACCGATGAAGAAATACAGTGGTATCTGGAAAGCGGTGAATGGCACGGAGCTGCCGGCGGATACAGAATTCAGAGCCTTGCCTCGCTTTTTATAGAAAAAATCGAAGGTTCGCAAAGCTGTGTTACGGGCTTGCCTATCTACGAGCTTTATGATATTTTAAAGGAGCAGAATTATTCAATTTTGAATTAACTGCTTGATATATTTTATATCAAATCTTCCGTGCCTGTCAGGGCAACGAGAAAAAGAGTACGGGACAAGTAATATTCTTGTCAGTGAAGGAGAAACTCATGGCAGTTGTAACCATGAAAAACCTGCTTGAATCTGGAGTTCATTTCGGTCATCAGGTAAAACGTTGGGATCCACGTATGAAGAAGTACATCTTCGCAGAACGCAATGGAATCCATATCATCGATTTGCAGAAAACTATTGCTGCAATCAAAGACAGCTACGAAGCAGTTCGCAAAACTGTTGCTTCAGGAAAAACAGTTCTTTTTGTAGGAACAAAAAAACAGGCTCAGCAGGCTATTCAGAAAGAAGCTGAACGCTGCGGAATGTTCTACGTAAACAACCGCTGGCTTGGCGGTATGCTCACAAACTTTTCTACAATTAAAAAATCACTTATGCGTCTTAAGAAAATTGAAAAAATGGAAGTTGACGGCACTGTAGAAAAGCTTACAAAGAAAGAGGCATCTGCTCTTCTTAAAGAAAAATCAAAGCTTGAAAAGAATCTTGGCGGTATCAAAGAAATGAAGGAACTTCCTGGAATTATTTTTGTTATCGACACACACAAAGAACAGATTGCTGTTGCAGAAGCCCGCAGAATGGGAATTCCTATCATTGCTGTAGTAGATACAAACTGCAACCCAGAAGGAATTACTTACCCTATTCCAGGAAACGATGATGCAATCCGCGCAATTTCTTTGTTCACTTCAATCATCGCTAATGCTGTAATTGAATCAGACAACGAAAACGGTCTTAAAATTCTTGAAAACCTTGATGGTGATGAAGAAGTTGTTACAGACGCAGCAAACAAAAATGAAGATGAAGAAATTTCGGACTACACTAACTATCAGCCGACAGAAACAAAAGAAGAAGCTCCTGTTGAAGAAGATAATCAGCTTGTAGACGAAGACAAGATTTACGACGAAAAATAAGGGATTAAAAATGAATTATACAGCTAATGACGTTAAAGCTCTCCGCGACGCTACTGGCGCAGGTTTGCTTGATTGTAAAAAAGCTCTTAACGAAACAGACGGCAACGTTGCGGAAGCAGAAAAACTTTTGAAAGAAAAAGGTTTGGCTGCAATGGCAAAAAGAACAGACCGCACTGCTGCCGAAGGTCGCATTGTTATCAAGCAGGAAGGCAATGGTATTGCTATTGCTGAAACACTTTGCGAAACAGACTTTGTTTCAAACAACCCGGATTTTGTTGCGACAGCAGAAAAAGCAGCAGAAATCACTCTTTCAAAGAAAACTTCAGGCTCTCTTCCAGAACATAAGGAACTTATTGATACAATTCTTGTTAAGTTCCGAGAAAACATGTCTGTAAAGCGTGCTGAATATGTTGAAGTTCCAGCTGGTTGTGTTGCTTCTACATACGTTCACCATGACAATAAAATCGGTGCGGTTGTAGTAATAAAAGGTTCAGAAGCAGATTCTGTAAAAGATTTTGCGCATGTTTGCTGTCTTCACTTGGCTTCTAACAAACCGGATTACATCAATCAGTCAGACATTCCGCAATCATACATCGATGAGCAGACTGAAATTTTCAGAGCTCAGATGGCAGAAGATCCTGCTATGGAAAAGAAACCGGAAAATGTTCGAGAAGGAATTCTTAAAGGAAAAGTTAACAAGTTGTTGGCTTCTAACTGCTTTATGGATCAGCCTTACCTTGACAACGAAAAGATTTCTGTAAAACAGGCTTTGGCAGAAGCTGGAAAAGCAGCTGGAGCAACTTTGTCTTTTGAAAAAATCGTTCTTTACGTTCTTGGTAAATAGAACTTATTTTGAAGCGGCTGGTTTTTGCCGGCCGCTTTTTTGTTAATAGTCTTTTTAGTCAGTTTATTATTTTTAGGAGATTTATATGTCAGAAGAAAAGATGGAAAAAACAGTTGCCTCCCTAAAGGAACGTTTTAATGGAATCCGAACAGGAAGAGCCTCTGCTGCCCTTTTTGATAAAGTTCGTGTTGATTATTACGGAACAAAATCTCCGTTGAATCAAGTGGCTACAGTTTCAATTCCGGAAGCGCGTTCTGTTATAATTCAGCCATTTGACAAATCTTTGATTGTTGAAATTGAAAAAGCAATTCTTACAGCAGACCTTGGACTAAATCCTTCTAATGACGGAAAAGTTATAAGAATCTCTATTCCGCCGCTTACGGCAGAACGAAGAAAAGAACTTGTAAAACAGGCAAAAACATATGCAGAAGAATCAAGAACTTCTATTCGCAATATCCGCCGCGAAGGAAATGATGAATTAAAGAAAAAACAGAAAGCTTCTGAAATTACTGAAGATGAACTTAAAAAAGAAGAAGATGCACTTCAGAAACTTACAGATAAATATATCGCTGAAATCAACAAGATTTACGAAGCAAAAGAAAAGGAAATCTTGGAATAATGATTGATAAAGCAGCAGTTCCTGTCCATATAGGAATTATCATGGACGGTAATGGCCGATGGGCAAAAAAACGCAATCTTCCCCGAACAAGCGGACACAAAGAAGGTCTTACTGTTGCGAAGAATATTGTACGCGCTGCTGCTGAACTTGGTGTAAAATACGTAACGCTTTATACTTTTTCTACAGAAAATTGGAAGAGAGCCCAAGATGAAGTCGGTTTTTTAATGAATTTAATCCGCGGACATCTTAGAGCTGAATTCCAATTTTATAAAGAAAACGGCATAAAAGTAAGACATCTTGGAGATCTGTCAGGACTTCCAAAGGATATTCAGCAGGAAATTATAAATGTTCAAAAAGAAACTGCTGATTTTACGGGTCTTACAGTTGTTCTTGCCATAAATTACGGCGGACGTGATGAAATTGTCCGCGGAATAAAAAAAATAATTTCAGAAAACGTTGAACCGGAACAGATTACTGAAAAAATTGTATCCAGTTCTTTTGATATAGAAGATTTACCGGACGTGGATTTGCTTATACGAACAGGTGGCGAACTTAGACTTAGCAATTTTTTGCTTTGGCACGCCGCTTATGCAGAATTTGTTTTTACAAAAACGCTATGGCCGGATTATAATAAAGAAGAGTTTTATGCCGATATTGAGGAGTTCCAAAAACGTGCAAGACGTTTTGGCGGTATAAACGCTTAGAAAATGGGTGGAAATATGAACAAGCTTGTACAAAGATTGCTTACATTCTTTATTGGAATACCATTGGTTCTTGGTATTGTTTTTATGGACTATTGGAACCATCTTCCTATAAATGCGCTTGCAAGCATTGTTTCTGCGATTGCAGCAGCAGAGCTTTATGATATTTTCCGAAAAAAAACACCTCTTTTAAACAAGATTCTTATAGTAGTGCTTTCATGTGCAATGCCTTTAATCGGATATTTTCTTATTCGATTTGGAAGTTCTACAGCTGATATTGATTATTCAAACTGGGCTTTTTTAATTGCAGTTATGATTCTTATGGGAACCGAAGTTTTCGGACATAAAACTTTTGAGGATTCCAACACACGCCTTTCCGCTTCTGTATTTATTGTATTTTACTGCGGTTTTTTGTTTACATTTTTAACGCGAATTACGCTTTTCAAAGAATCAACAATTTTTCTTGGACTTTTTTTATTTACTGTATTTATGAACGATTCTCTTGCTTGGCTTTTTGGCATTCTGTTAGGAAAAAACAACAGAAATATTTTTGCAGCCAGCCCTAATAAAAGTCTTGCAGGTTTTATAGGCGGAATTATAGGAGCCATAATTTCTTGTGTTCTTGCAAAATTTATTTGGCCGGAAATTTTTAACGGACCAATCTATTACTCTGTGATTCTTGGTTTTTTGTGTTCGGTAGCCGCTATTACAGGCGATCTTATAGAATCTGTATTTAAGCGTTCTGCGGAAATAAAGGACAGCGGAAACATAATTCCGGGTCGTGGAGGAATTCTTGACAGTATCGATTCCATTGTTTTTACAGCCCCGGTTTTTTATGTAGTTTCTTATTTTCTTTTTAAACCGGAAATGATTGTAAAATGAAAAAAGTTTTGGTTTTAGGCTGTACAGGCTCAATTGGAACAAGTACTTTAAATATTTGCCGCGCAATGCCGGAAAAATTTTCAGTTTGCGGTATAACTTGTAATACAAAGGAAGAAGAACTTTCTTCTCTTGCAAAAGAGTTTTCCTGCAAAAAGTCTTTAACAAAAAGCGATGGAACAGACGGAATAAAGCATCTTATAGAAGAAACAAAACCGGATATTGTTGTGAACGGTATTGCTGGTTCAGCAGGACTTTTACCATCAAAAATTGTACTTGAAAGCGGAGTAAACCTTGCGCTTGCAAACAAAGAAACTGTAGTAATGGCGTGGCCTTTAATAAAGGCTCTTGCACATAAGAACGGCGCAGAAATTATACCTGTAGATTCTGAACATTCGGCAATTTTCACTCTTATAAATCAGGTCGGAAAACAAAATGTTTCGCAAATTGTTATTACGGCAAGCGGTGGACCTTTTAGAACTTTGCCGGCGGATGAGCTTTCTAAAGTTACTGTGAATGATGCGCTTAAACATCCGACTTGGAGCATGGGAAAAAAAATTACAATTGACTCTGCAAGTCTTGCAAACAAAGGTCTGGAAGTAATTGAAGCAAACAGACTTTTTGATATGCCGGCAGACAAAGTTCAAGTTGTTGTTCATCCGCAAAGTCTTGTTCATTCTCTTGTCCGTACGAATGACGGAATGCTTTATGCGCAAATAAGCGATCCTGACATGAAACATCCAATTTATTCTGCTCTTACCTATCCTAAGAACGAAAACTGTTACTTAAAGCCGTTTGATTTGTTTGATTATGAAATGACTTTTTTCAAACCCAGATATGAAGATTTTCCTATGCTTTCGTATGCATTCAACGCTGCGAAAAACGGCGGCTCTTATACAATCGCTTATAATGCTGCAAATGAAATTGCAGTCGCTGAATTTATTTCAGATAAAATAAAATTTACTCAAATTCCAGAAGTTGTTTATTCAGTTCTTGAAAAGGATTGGTCTTTGGAGCCAACTTCTTTTGAAGATGTTTTTGATGCGGATGCAAAAGCCCGTGCAGTAGCAAAGGAACAACTGAAATGCGGATTATAATCGGTCTTATCTGCCTGTTTTTTTTAATTTTTTTTCATGAGTTAGGGCATTTTCTTGCAGCAAAACTTTTTGGCGTAAAAGTTGAAGCGTTTTCAATCGGATTCGGACCAGTTTTGTTTCATAAAAAAAAGAACGGAACTGATTACCGGTTTTCACTTATTCCTCTTGGCGGTTATTGTGCTATGAAAGGTGAAAAAGATTTTCAAAAATCTCTTGAATCCGGACTTGACCATATAGAAGCTGAACCGGATTCTATGTACGGTGTTCATCCATTTAAAAGACTTTTAATCGCTTTTGCAGGTCCATTTTTCAATCTTTTTTTTGCATTCATTGCCCTTACCTGCATAAGTCTTACCGGTTACACTTATTATGCCTATTCAAATAAAATTAATGTTCCGGATGAAAACAATCATCTGGAATTGAACAGCGTTGCAAAAAATGCAGGAATTCAAAGTGGCGATGAAATTATAAAAATCAATGGAATTGAAACAAAAGATTTTTCCGATTTGATAGAACAGATAAGCACAAAACCAGACGAAGACATTATTGTAACAGTTTCAAGAAACGGTAAAATACTTGAATTTACACTGCATACAGAAATGGACAAAAAAACAGGCAGCGGAAAAATAGGAATTATTGCACGTCCGGAAAGTCTTGAAAAAAAAGAAAAAGAGCCAAAATGGCTTTTTCCTGCAATAGCAGAAGGATTCTTGGAAACTTGCAAAGACTGTGCATTGACAGTAAAAGGCGTTGCCATGCTTTTTAAGGGCGTTGATTTAAAGGAAAGCGTTTCCGGACCAGCCCGAATTGCAGATATGATGGGACAAGTTGTAAAAGAAAGCTTTTCCGATTCGTTGCGCAGCGGATTTGTTAATATGCTAAGTTTTATGGCAATAATAAGTATTTCGCTTGGAATTATGAATTTGCTTCCCATTCCAGTTCTGGACGGCGGACTTATTTTGTTTGCTGTTATAGAATTGGTTCTGCATAAAAAAATATCACCGAAAATTTTATATTATATACAGTTCGTGGGAATTGCTTTTATTGCGGTTATGTTTTTAATCGGATTACGAGGAGATGTTCATTACTTTTTAAATTTGATAAAAGGAAATAAATGATATGAAAAAAATTTTACTTAGTTTGACAGTTTTCTTTACATTGAATTTTTTATTTTTTGCTCAGTCGCACATTTCAACCCAGGCACATCAGGAAGCTGTGAACATGGTTGTTCCTGCAACTTCAGAAGCAGATTTTGACAAATCTTATTTTTCAATAGGAAAGGACGGTTTTCTTGTAAAGTGGACTTCTGACAACCAGGGAGAGCATTACCAAATTTCTGATATGGAAATAAAAATGGCTGTAGTTTCGCCGAACGGAAAAGAAATTGCAGTTTATGAAACAGATGGTGGTTCTACAAACAGAGTTTCTGTATGGAACTGGGACACTTTAACCAGAAAATTCGCAAGAAGATTTTCTGACTCAATAACATCTATCGCTTATTCTTCAAAAGGCAGTTATATTATAGTAGGAACTGCGACTGTTGACGGAGCTGTATTTTTGCGTTCAACAGACGGAAATGTAATCAATAAAATCCGTGACAATACAGGAATTGTAACATATATAACTACAAGTTCATCTGAAAAAACAGCAGTTATGTACTCTCCTGCAGGAAATCTTTCCTATTACAATCTTCAGACCGGAAAACTTAAGCAAAAATTTTCTACCATCCAGGGACTTGAACAGCCGGTTTTGTTCAACAATTCTTTATATCTTGCAGGTGTAAAAGACAATACAATTTACGTATGCCATGCGCTTTCCGGAAAAATTCTTTACACAACAAAGGCAGAAAATCCTATAATAGTTGAAAGCAAGTCAGACACAAATCTTTTCTATCTTGAAAATGATTTAAAGGGAACTTATACGCTTAAAATGCTGGAAAACGAAAACAATCAGGGTGTAACGCCTCCTAGAATTGTAAAAACATATAAAGGACCAAGAGGCGCAAATGAATCTGTTTCTTGCGGAACAAAACTTGGTCAGGAAATTATGCTCGGTTCAAATGCAGGTGCAATTTACAGAGCAGATGCAGCGGTTGAAACCAGTGTCCAGAATCTTTCGCTTCTTACAGAAAATACTTATTCAAGAATTCTTGACATGGCTCCTGTAGGAGAAGATTTTTACTTTTTGACAAAAAATTCACTTTACAAATCGTCTTATGACACTGGAATTGTAAACAGACTTGGTGAAAATCCCGGACAAACCCGGATTATAACCTACGGCGACAGAGTTATTCTTTGGTCAAAAGGAACCAGAAATCCAGTTCAATTGTTTGACTATTCAAAGCCGGAAACAACTGTATTGTTTACGCCAAAAAACAATCTTCAGTCTGTACGTCTTTTCGGAACAAAAATCATAGAAATGGAAAGCAACTCGGTAGTCAACCTTTATGATATGGAAAACGGTTCTTTTAAGGAAGTTTATACGGGAGCCGGACTTCAGGATGCGGTTCTTTGCGCAGACGGAAAACTTTATGTTTCAAAATCCTATGCAACAAATCCACATTCTTCCCTTTTGTGTGTTGACCTTACAACAAGAGAAACGGTTCCTATGAATCTTGAAGGAAACGTTGCATTCGCACTTTCTGTGCAAGACAATAATATTTATGGAATAAGCATTCAAAGCCAGGACAACATGAAAAAGACAACGGTCTTCAAGTTCAATATTGTTTCAAAACTTACAACTTCGATTCTTAGGCTGAACGATGAGGATGCCGATGCATTTACATATTTAAAATATCCATTCTTGTATACGAATATCGGAAAAGATATAATCCGTTCCTGCAACTTGTCTGCAAATTCAAATTTTCAGTTCAAGCGTTCCGCATCTTTACCAATAAAAGTCTGCCAGAATGCAACAAGAGTTGTTATTTTGAACAAAGACGGAAGCATAAGCTGGTATAATTCAAATCAGGCGCAAGTTCTTGCAGATTGGTATTTAACAAGAGACGGAAACTGGTTTGAATTTTAAATAATTTGAATGTAACGAAAATGCGTTAGGGATTGTAGGGGCGCGCTGTAAGGCGCGTTGCGGAGCAATGAGGCGGAAGCCGGAACCCCGAAAAGCCCGGCTCCCAATGTCTGTTGAGTTTACTAAACAGGCATTGGGAAAACGCCCTAAAATTTATTTCCATGCACGCTCGTAAATTCCGGCAATTTCCTCATCTGTTGTAGGAGCTGGATCAGCTTTAAAAAGATTTCCCATTGTTGCGCGTGCGTTTTTTGCAAGGGTCAGAGATTCTTCTTTTTTGATTCCGTAATCGCTCATTTTCAGATTGTCGACACCGCAGTCTTTCTGCAGATCAAGGAGAGCATCAAGAAAATCTTCCGGTTTTGACGCATCTGTTTTTCCAAGAAAACGCGCCATATCTACAAAACGCTGGTCAATTATGTGCTTTGAAATCCAAAATTTGAAATATTCATAGGAAAGCATAATAAGTCCTGCACCGTGCGGTAAATCCGTATGATATGCGCTCATCGCGTGTTCCATTGAATGTTCGGAAGTACATGAAGAAACGTCCATACTGTAACCGGACATTGTGTTTGCAAATGCAACTGCGTTGCGGGCTTCCATATCAGAACCATTTTTTACGGCGCGGGAAAGATATTTTCCGATATTTTCAATTGCGGCCCGTTGAACTATTTCGCCCATAGGATTATCAACACTGGAAATATAACCTTCCAAACTGTGAAAAAGAGCGTCAAATCCCTGATAAGCCGTAAATTCCGGAGGAACGCTTTTCATTAATTCAGGATCGACAATTGCATATGTTGCCATCATGCCGGGAAATCCGCCGACTCCGATTTTTTCATTTGTTTTTGTGTTTGTGATAACTCCGGCAGCATCAACTTCGCTTCCTGTTCCTGCGGAAGTTGTGATTGCAATCCATGGAAGAACCGGATTTTCCGGAACTTTGCCTTTTCCGGTTTCGCCAAAAGCGTAATCCCACAAATCTTTTGAATTTTGAGGAGCGAACATCGCCATATTTTTTGCGGCATCCATTACAGAACCGCCGCCTAGCGCAACAACAAAATCGCAGCCGTTTTCACGGGCAACTTGAGCGCCCTCTTCCACAACTTCTTTAAGCGGATTTGCCGCAACTTTATTAAAAATAACGTAATCGCAGCCGGCTTTTTTAAGTTCCTGTTCCGTTCTGGAAAGAGAACCGTTTTTAATCGTTGATTTTCCGTTTGAAATTACAAGCAAGGCTTTTTTTCCAGGCATTTTTAATGTATGAAGATTTGAAAGCTGACCTTCGCCGAACAGAACTTGTGTCGGTGCAAAAAAATTATAATTTTTCATAAAAACCTCCGTGTTGCTTATAAGTTACACTATGTAAC
>CAYXDA010000007.1:0-29763 GCA_964463615.1 uncultured Treponema sp. | reverse complement strand
GTCCTGATTCCGGTGTAACAAATATACCTGGAACTTACCGTGCGTTTATAGAAAAAATTCCTTACTTGAAAGAACTTGGAATAACACACGTTCAGCTTCTTCCGGTTTTGAATTTCTGTAATGGTAATGAAACTGACAAAGCGTATGAAAATTCAGGTACTGTAAGCGGAAACAATTATAACTGGGGATACGATCCGCATAACTATTTTACACCGGAAGGATGGTATTCTTCTGATCCTGCAGATCCTTATTGCAGAGTTCGGGAACTTCGCGAACTTATAAACGAATGTCATAAAGCCGGTATCGGAGTTCTTCTTGACGTTGTTTATAATCATATGGGCGGAACAAGTTATTTGGATGATATTGTGCCGGGCTATTATTTCCGAACGACTGCAACCGGCGGTTTTACAAGTAATTCCGGGTGCGGAAATGATACTGCGACAGAACGTTTTATGATGAAAAAACTTGTTATGGATTCTACATCTCATTGGATCCGCAATTACAAGGCAGATGGATTCCGTTTTGACTTGATGGGGCTTATGGAAGCGTCTTCTGTAATTGATTCCTATGATTTGTGCGCTAAAATAAATCCTTCTGTTCTTTTTGAAGGCGAAGGCTGGAAGATGTACAACGGTCCTAAGGATACTTTCGGAATGGATCAGAATTATATGTTGAAAACAGATAAGGTTTCTGTTTTCAATGATGAGTATCGTGATGTTTTTAAGGCCGGAGGTTTTAACGAAACTGGACGCGGATTTATTACAAAAAAAGGCAGCAGCAGTGAAAAACTTCTGCGCAATGTAACTGGAAATCCTGTTTTAAATTATCATGCCGATCAGCCTGGCGACAACTTGAATTATCTTGTTTGCCACGACGGACTTACTCTTCATGATGCGATTGTTCACAATTTAAGTCTTGATGAGCATAAGGACAGAAAAGAAATTATTCAAAGAATAAAACTTGGAAATTTCTTTGTAATGACTTCACAGGGACTTTCGTTCTTGCATGGCGGTCAGGAACGCGGAAGAACAAAACCTAATGTAACTGGTGCAAAAAATGAATGTATCGGAAAATTTGTGCGCAACAGTTATGATTCTGCGGATAATGTAAATCAGTTTGTCTGGACTTTGGATGATGATTATCAGGGACTTTTGGATTATACGAAAGGTCTTATTCAGTTAAGAAAATCTCTTGAAGTTTTCCGTATGGGGAATGCGAAAAAAATTGCTAAATCTGTAAAAGATTTGGAATTGGATGATAATCTTACATTCGCTTACACTATCAAAGACGGAAAAACTTTGTATGCAGTTCTTGTTAATGCAAAAACAGAAAATATAAAAATAAATGTTGGCGTTTCTCTAAAAAGTGGTGTAATATATTGTGATAGTAATACTGTTGATTTAAATGGAATTACAAACCCTTCCGGAGTAAAAATCAATGGCTCTGAAGTTGAATTGGATCCATTAACAGCAACAGTAATTCGGATAAAATAAAATTGTTATTTTGCCTATTTAGTAAGGCTAAAATAAGGAGAAAAAAATGAAAAAAATTGTGTGTGCGGTAACTGCTTTGGCAATGGCTGCTACAACTTTCGCTGCTTCAAAGGCAACTTTGAAAGTATGGGAATCTGATGGACCGGAAAAGGCGTTTATCACTTATGCTATCCGCCAGTTTAAGAAAACACCTGAAGGAAAAGGTGCAAAAATTACTTACGAGCCAGTTGCTTCAACAGATGCCCGCGCTAAAATTGAATTGGATGGACCTGCTGGAGTAGGTGCAGATATCTTTGTTGCGCCGCATGACCACATTGGTGCATTAGTAGAAGGTGGACACGTTCTTCCTGTTGATGATGCAGCTGCATATATGGAAAATTTCTTGCCGATGGCAAAAATTGGTGCTACATACAATAATACTGTATATGGTTACCCTCTTGGTGCAGAAACTTATGCATTGTTCTATAACAAGGCTCTTGTTTCTAATCCGCCAAAAACTTGGGATGAAGTAATTTCTTTTGCAAAAAAATATAATAACAAAGCAGAAGGAAAATACGCTTTGGTTTGGCCGGTTGCAGACGGATACTATGGATATATGTTCATGGCTTCTTTTGGTGCTCCGTTGTTCGGACCAAACGGAAATGACCGCAAACAGCACAACTTGAACAGTGCTAACGCTATAAAAGGTCTTACATTCTTCCAGAGCCTCCGCAAGCAGATTCTTGACATTCCTGCTGCTGACGCTTCTGGTGACTTCTGTAACGCACAGTTCTCTGAAGGTAAGTCTGCTATGATCATTACTGGACCTTGGAAGATTACAGATTTCAAGAAGTCTGGTGTTGATTTCGGAATTACAACAATTCCTGCATTCCCAGGTTCAAATCATCCTGGAAATACATTCTCTGGCGTTCGCCTTGCATTCGTTTCTTCTTATTCAGAATATCCGGAAGAAGCAAAGGCATTTGCTAAGTTCATCACTTCTAAAGAAATGCTTGAACAGCGCTATGAAATGACAGATCAGATTCCTCCACGTGTTGATATTCAGGCTTCTGGTGAACTTTCTAAAGGTGTAAAAGACCAGCTTGTTTATGCTACTCCAATGCCAACAATTCCACAGCTTGGAACTTATTGGTCTGCCATGGGTTCTGCTTACTCTGGAATTTGGGACGGCGATGATGTAAAAACAGCTCTTAACGCTGCTGCTGCTGCAATGGAAGCCGCTAAATAAATTTAGTCTGACTTAATTTATCGGAACAGTTGCGGGGTATTTACCCTGCAACTGTTATATATTTTTTATTGGAGTATGGAATGAGTAACGCCGTGAACCCAGAAAAATTAAAGAAAGCGCCGATTGCGTCTTCTTGTTTTATGGGATTGGGTCAAATTATTTTTCTAAAGCAGTATATTCGCGGTGCATTGTTTGCACTTGTTGAAGTTGCAATGCTTTGCGCAATCATTTTTGGCTCAAAAAAAATCATCCCTGCAAATAATAGTGAATATAATTATTTGAAGGGCATTCCGGATACAGAAGAAATCGTCGAATATCTGGAAGATGCAGAGTATAAAGGACTTGACCGTGTTCTTAAGGCACGTGCCAAAGCAATGGAAAGATTCTTTGCAAAATCAGCCTCAAAAAAAGCTGGTAAAGCTGCTTATAAGCAGTTTGTGCTTGATGCAGAAGAATTGAAATCTGATAAAGAAGAATACAAAAACGCGATTGCAGATGCAAAGGAAGAGCGTGTTTCTGTAGTAGAAGATATTCAGTCTTCTCTTGATGATATTGAATTTGTTTATGACGAAGATGACAAAATTTCCGCTTATTATGCGGAGGTTGAAGCTTCCGATTATATTCTTGATTATGATGAAGTATTTGAAAGTTATGAAAAAATAGCTTCTAAATATGACCATAAACTTGCAAAAGTAATGGCAAAAAAAGAAGCGAAAAATTTCAAAGAAACACAAGAAAATCTTTTTGATGAACATTATGACGGTTGTTCAATTTGTAAAACTGCTTCTAAAAATGGACAAAGAACTCTTGCTCATAGAGCATGGTTTCAGGGACCTATAGTAACTTCTCTTGCAGGACTTGTTACCCTTGGTTCTAAGCAGCCTACAACTGTTACAAGATATATGGATCATTCCATCTTTATGATGATTAACGGTATTTTTGCGTTGATTATTATAGCGTTCTTTGTTTTGCTTTATATTCTTAATATTAACGGAGCAAAGCAAGGTGTCGCAAAAATTTTAAAGGCGGATCGATTCCCGACATTTAAAGAAGCCAAAAATGATATTTCTCAGAATTCATTTGCTACTATTGGTATTGCACCGGCAGTAGTTCTTATGGCTATTTTCTCTATCATACCATTGCTGTTTTCAGCTTTGGTTGCATTTACAAACTATTCTTCTCCGGAACATATTCCGCCGAACAATCTTGTAGACTGGGTTGGACTTCAAAACTTTACACAGATGTTCTCTTTGAAAGTTAGTTCTGAACTTGGTGGCGGCGCTTGGGCTAAAACATTCGGATGGACTGCGCTTTGGACTATTGTATGGGCGATTTTCGCTACATTCACTTGTTTCTTTGTCGGTTTCTTCTATGCGTTCGTTTTGCAGGACAAGCGTGTAATTATTCCAAAGTTCTTCAGAACGGTTTATATTCTTCCGTATGCAATTCCGACAATGCTTTCTTTGTTTGTTTGGGCTAACCTTTTGAACGGTACGATTGGACCTATTAACAGAACTTTGCAGCTTTTGCATATTATTGATCAGCCTATTCCTTGGCTTTCTGATCCTTGGGTTGCAAAATTTTCTTTGATTTTTGTAAACATTTGGATTGGATTCCCATATTCAATGATTCTTACAACATCTTCAATGACTGCTATTTCTAATTCATTGTATGAAGCGGCTGTTATTGACGGTGCAACAAAATGGCAGCAGTTCAAGAGCATTACATATCCGCTCGTTATGTTCCAGTTAAAACCGACATTGATTATGCAGTTTGCCGGAAATATCAATAACTTTGGTGCTGTATTCTTCCTTACTGGCGGTGGTCCTAATATGCCTCAGGCTGGTCTTACAAGTATTACAAACTGCGGTGCTACAGATCTTTTGATTTCTTGGATTTACAAGTTAACAATGAATACTCCTTCAAGATATAATCTTGCTTCTGTACTTTCATTGTTGGTATTTGTTGTATTGGTACCGTTCGCTTTGTATAACTTTACAAGAACTAAGTCATTTAAGGAGGGTGAAGTATGACAAAGCATTTTAGCAAGGCAACTCCGGTTAGCGTTATTCTTAACCTGATTTTGATTATTAACGTTATAATCGTTGTATATCCGGTATTGTTTACAATCAGTTCTTCTTTGACAAAGTCTAACTCTTTGGCGGCTACATCTGTAATTCCTTTTACGGAACAAAAAGATGAAGCAATAGAAGAAACTTGTTATTCTTGTAACGGCACTGGCAATAAATTTATAGAAGTAAAATCAAATTATATTGATGAAAAAGGCAAGAAAAAAACTTGGGTAGGACAGAAACTTGTTGACTGTGATGTTTGTGGTGGGGACGGAATCTACGAGACATTGAAAACATCTTTCAGAATAAAAAAGCCTTCCCTTTATCAGTTCCGTCGTTTGCTTACAAGTTCTGAACAGGTTGTAAAGGGTGAAACAAATGTTCATGGTACAAACTATAAGAATTGGTATTTGAATACATTGAAAATTGCTTGTATGAATACAATTCTTACAGTATTTATTTGTACTACAACAGGTTATATTTTCAGCCGATTCAGTTTTACAGGCCGTAAGCAGATTATGGCGGGAATGATTGTTCTTCAGATGTTCCCAAGTTTTATTGGAATGGTTGCAACTTATGTAATCTTGTGGAAATTTAATGCGCTTAATACATTGTGGGGTCTTGTTCTGGTCTATTCGGCTGGTTCAATACCGTTTAATGCGCAGCTTATGAAAGGTTATTTTGATACAATGCCTCGCGATATTGCGGAAGCTGCTTACATTGACGGTGCTTCTCCGCTAGTTGCATATCTTAGGGTTATTCTTCCGGCTGCAAAACCGCAGATTGTATTCCTTACATTGACTAGTTTTACTGGTCCTTGGATGGATTATATTTTCCCTCGAATGGTTTTGCGAAGTGACGATAAGAAAACTCTTGCCGTTGGTCTTTACGAAATGATTAGCGGCCGGTCAAACGATAACTTTACTATGTTTGCGGCGGGCGCTATTCTTGTTGCGGTTCCGTTTACAATCTTCTTTATGGCTGGACAGAAGACATTGCTTATGTCTCTTGCTGGTACTAGTGGTAAAGAGTAGTAAATAGACTCGTTCTGTACTAAAGCAGTCTGTGAATTTTTTTTGCAGGCTGCTTTTTTATGTTATAATAGAATAGAACAGTTTGAATTTTATTTAGAAATTCAAACTGCAGAAAATGCTTTATAAGTCAACAGAATTTATTTTGTTGATTTTATAGTTAGGGGTATTTTATGAATCATACAAAAAAAATTGTTGCTGTTGTACTTGTTGCTTTATGTGCGACAAGCATTTATGCAAAGAAAAAGAAAGGAACGTTAAATCCTGAATTGGCAATTACGGAACTTGCTCCTGTAGCAAGAACTTCTACAAAGCCAACAACTGGCGTTTACTATAGCCTATTTGTTCGATCCTTTGCAGATGGTGATAAAGACGGAATTGGTGATTTTAAAGGACTTACAAAACGTCTTGATTATTTGAACGACGGAGATGATTCAACAACTTCTGATCTTGGTGTTACAGGTTTGTGGCTTTTGCCGATTTTTGATTCTCCAAGTTATCACGGTTATGATGTGGTTGATTATTATAAAATCAATCCGGAATACGGAACCATGGAAGATTTTGAAATCTTTGTTAAGGAAGCAAGAAAGCGTGGTATTGATGTAATTATTGATATGACATGCAATCATTCTTCTTCCTACAATGATTGGTTTATTCAGTCAAGAAAACCGGACAGCAAATATAGAACTTGGTACCGTTGGATTACGGATAATGATTCTCTTGAACGCGGCGGAAAATATAATTTGAATCAGAAGATTTGGGGGCACAAAGTTTGGAATATTGATCTAACAAACACTTCTGATCCTGACAATTATTCTTATTATGCAGGTGTCTTTGATTCCAATATGCCTGATTTTAATATGGATGAACAGGCTGTCCGTGAAGAATTTAAGAAAGTATTGAAATTCTGGCTGGATAAAGGCGTTTCCGGATTCCGTTTTGATGCTGCCGGTCATATTTATAACAGTGTGGAAGTTGAACCTGGTTCTGAAACTCTAAAAAAAGCAGTTGCTTTCTGGAAAGAAATGAATGAGTATGTTCTTTCTGTAAAACCGGATGCTTACAGTGTTGCTGAAGTTTGGGAACCAACGGCAACCCGCGCGCGCTATATGGCAGGAATGCAGTCTAATTTCCATTTTGATTTGGGCGGACTTATAACAAATATTATAAATAATCAGGAAATGAATGATAACAAAGGAACTCCAGATGATCCTGATGTTTCCACATATAACGGTTATGCGCGTTCTTTGGAGAGCGAGTATGCATTGTATGCCGGAAACAACAAAAATTATATCGATGCTCCGTTCCTTTCTAATCATGATCAGCCAAGAAGTGCGGCAGGACTTAGAAATAAACCTGCAAAAATGAAACTTGCTGCTGATATGTACATTCTTATAGAAGGAATTCCGTTTATTTATTATGGAGAAGAAATTGGAATGAAATCTGGTTCCGACGATCCTACAAAGAGAACTCCGATGGTTTGGAAGCCGGAAGGAAAGGATAAGTTGACTCCGACATGGTGCAATTCTGGTGCATACGGAAATGTTACTGCATACAACAAAAAAACAGTTCCGGTTTCTGTTCAGGAAAAAGATCCGGATTCGCTTTTGAATCATTATAAACGTGTAATTCGCGTGAAAACAGCACATTCTGCATTGTATGAAGGTCGTTTGAAAGCGGTTCCGACTGGAAGTGCGGTTCTTGAGTCTTATGTTATGGAATCTGACAGCGAAAAGGCATTTGTAGTTCATAACGTTTCTACAAAAAGAACGGAAACTGTTCAGCTGCCGGAAGGTTGTGATATGCCTCTTGTTTATACTGCAAATCCGGGCGCAGAAGTTAAGGACGGAAAACTTACAATTCCGCCGATGACTTCTGTTGTTCTTGCACAGGCAAAGTAAAACTGTTGGGTTTGCTTATAATATTTTGCTGATTTCTTTAAGGCTTGGAATAATTTTCCAAGCCTTGTTTTTTATTTCTTCATCCGGCTGAATTTTATCCGGAACCATAATTGTGCGAAGTCCTGCATTGTATGCGCTCTTTATTCCGTTCGGACTGTCTTCAATTGCGACTGCTTCTTTTTCTGTTGCGTTTATTGACTTCAGTGCAAGCAGATAAATTTCCGGATCCGGCTTGGAGTGTATGACCATATCGCCGGTTGTGATTGTCTTGAAAAAATCAAAAAGTCCGGTGTTTTTCATTTGCCGGAAAACCGCTTCTTTTCGTGTGGAGGAAGCAAGTGCTATCGTATATTTTTTGCTGAGATATTCGAGCGATTCTTTTGCATAAGGCATTAAAGAAATTCCGTTTTCTTTTTCTATTTCGTAAAAAAGTTCAGAAGTTCGCGCCAAAAATTGTTCTGCTGGAAAATCTTTTCCGTAAATGCTTCGCAAAATTGCGTAAGTGTCTGTTTTGTTTGTGCCCATACACTTGCTGTTTGCAATTTTGATGTCTTTTAGTCCGTATTCCTGTGCGGCTATTTCCCATGTTTTCCAGCTTACTGTTTCGCTGTCCAAAAGAACGCCGTCCATATCAAAAATAACCGCTTTTATTTGTGTACTTTCCATATTTGCATTATAGTATTTTTTGAAAAGGAATAATATATGAACGAAGAAGAATTGCAAGAACTTTATTCGCAGATTGATGAACTTGTTTTGATTTTTGAAAAAAATAATCCGGTTTCTGTGGACAGAAAATTTGATCTTGAAGCGGTGAAAAAAACTTATTATGAGATGTTGGACAAGGTTCTTACAAACGCAGATGAAGAAGAAGATTTGAAAAGATGGATGGATGAACATGATTTTTGGAAAACACCGGCAAGTACCAGATTTCACGGAAACTGGGAGAGCGGACTTTGTGTTCATTCGCTGATGGTTACGGTTCAGGCGCTAAGATTTGCACGCCCGCTTTTGGATAATTACTACAACACTCCGCTTGGTCTTGGCAAAAAGTTTAAGATTTCTGCTCAGGATATTGTGGTTGCCTGCGTTGCGCACGATTTTTGCAAATCCGGAAGTTATTCCCTTGAATTTCGCAATTCAAAGGATTTTATGGGCAACTGGATAAAAAAGCCTTATTATAAAACCCGCGAAGATTCCAGAAATCTTGGCCATGGAAATGAATCTGTTTTGGATTTGCTTGAATGTATGCCTTCTTTTGTGAAAAACAGGACTGTTCTGGAAGCGGTCAGCAGGCATATGGGATTCAGTGATATAACGGATACGGAAAAAATGAATTATTCAAATTTTTTGCAAAATCCGCTTGTTGTTTTGATTCAGCTTGCGGATGAAACCGCAGCTTCCTGGTGGGATTGTTAGAGCAAATAAATTTTGATAAAATAAGATTTGCACTCTTGATAAAAATGTCTGTGATTTTCGCAAAATCGGAAATACAGTTTTCTGGGGTTTTAGGGGCTTGCCCCTAGGTGAAAGGGTAGGCCGCAACATTGTGCGGCCGTAGGGAAAGACTTTTCCCTTTTAAATGTAAAAAAAAGGAACTGAAAAATGTCAACTGACCTGAAAAAAATGCGCAATATTGGAATAATGGCTCATATTGATGCGGGAAAAACAACTACAACAGAAAGAATTCTGTTTTATACTGGAAAAATTCATAAGATTGGTGAAATTGATGACGGTCAGGCGACTATGGACTGGATGCAGCAGGAACAGGAGCGAGGAATTACAATCTGTTCTGCGGCAACGACAACATATTGGAAAAATTTTCAGATTAATATAATTGATACTCCGGGACACGTTGATTTTACTGCAGAAGTTGAACGTTCTTTGCGCGTTCTTGACGGTGCGGTTGCTGTAATTTGCGCAGTTGATGGAGTTCAGCCGCAGACGGAAACTGTTTGGAAACAGGCGGATTCGTTTTCTGTTCCGCGAATTGTTTATATGAACAAAATGGACAGAATCGGCGCGGATTATTTTGGTTCAATAGAAGATGTGAACAGCAAATTTGGTGTTGAATGTGTTGCTCTTCAAATACCGGTTGGGCAGGGACAGGATTTTGAAGGTGTGATTGACCTTTTGAAAATGAAGGAATTGCGCTTTGAAGGCGATGAGGGCGAAAAAGTTGTAGAAAGCGAAATTGATTCTTCCCGGCTTGATGATGCGAAAACTTGGCGGGAAAAACTTGTGGAGCAGGTGGCTTCTACAGATGATGCTCTTGCAGAAATTTACCTTGAAGGCGGAGAGATTTCTTGCGAACAGCTGAAGAATGCGATCCGCGCGGCAACTGTTTCAAGAAAAATTATTCCGGTTGTAATGGGTTCAAGTCGCCACAATCAGGGTGTTCAGCCGTTGATTGACGCTATTGTTGATTATCTTCCTTGCCCGACAGATATTCCGCCGGCAAAGGGAATTCACGTAAAAAAAGACAAAGAAGAGGAAGTTCTTGTTCCTTGTGATGCGACAAAGCCGGCTTTGGGGCTTGTTTTTAAAATTCAATATGATAAAGAAATGGGGAGTCTTGCGTATGTTCGGATGTATTCCGGCAAAATTGCAAGCGGAACGCAGATTTTGAATATAAACAAGAAAAAACGCGAGCGAGTAAACAGAATTCTTAAAATGCATGCAGATAAAAGCGAGGCTATAAACTCTGTTGAAGCGGGCGATATTGCGGTTTTTGTCGGTTTAAAACTTGCGCAGACTGGCGATTCCATCGGCAGCGAGGGTTTTCCTGTTCTTTTGGAAAAGCCGGTTTTTCCGGAACCTGTAATTTCCGTTGCGCTTGAACCGGAAAGTATGAGCGAACGCGACAAAATGAACGAAACTTTGGAAATTCTTTCTAAGGAAGATCCGACTTTTACTTATCACGAAGATGATGAAACCGGTCAGCTGATTATCAGCGGAATGGGCGAACTGCATTTGGATGTTCTTGTTACCCGTATGAAAGACGATTTTGGCGTAAAGTGCCGGGTTGGAAATCCACAGGTTACTTACAGAGAGGCTGTTACTGCGGCGGCGGAAGCGTCTTATACATTTGAAAAAGTTCTTGCCGGCAAAGAAAACAGAGCGGGAATTTCAATTAAAGTTGAACCGCGCGAAACTGGTGCGGGAAACAGTTACAGCTGCATTGTTCGCGGCAAAAATTCGATTCCGGATGAAATTTTTGATGCGATTGAAAATGCATTCAAATCTTGTCTTGAATCAGGAATAAATTACGGTTATCCATGCACGGACACAGCGGTTACTGTTACAGCGCTTGAATATGACGAACTTACTGCTTCCACTTTTGCGTTCGAAGCGTGTGCCGCACAGGTTTTTGATAAAGCCTGCAATCTGGCAAGTCCGCAGCTCTTGGAGCCGGTTATGAACGTTGATATTTCTTGTCCTAAAGAATTTGTAGGCGAGGCAATGAGTCAGATGACACAACGCGGCGGAATTATTTTGGGCCAGGATTCAAAAGCGAGCGAAGAAATAATTCATTCCCAGGCGCCGATGGCAAAAATGTTCGGATTTACAACGAATTTGCGTTCTGCAACAAAAGGAATGGCAAGTTTCAGTTTGGAATTCAGTCATTTTCAGGTAAAAGAGGGCGGTTTGGGAAATTTCTAGTTTGGAATGTACAGTTGTTTTGGGCGTTCCGGCTAAAGCCGTCGGGCTTTCCGTTGCAATTCGCCGTCTGCAATCCTTTGCAGGTTTACGGCGGAGCAGCTGATTGCACTTTTTCGGCTGTTTTTCAAAAAGAATAACGGCTCATTTCCGCTTCAATCCCTAACGCTGTAAGAAAAGCAGGCAGCATCGTACTTGAAATTTTTTTGCATCCTGCTGATTTTCTGATATTCAGCGCTTTTTCTCTGGGATTTTGTGATTTTGCTAAGATTTGGTGATTGAGATTGTGCCTGTTACTCCAGGTCAAAGTATCGAAATTACTGACAGATGTTTTAGAGGCTTTTTTATGAAAAAATGTTTTAGTTTGGTTTGTGTTGCGCTTGTTGCTTTTTCTTCTTGCGCTCAAAAAAAAGAAAAGGCGGCTCAAATTCAGCCGGAAATAGAAAAAAAAGAAAATGCGGATTTTGCAAAAATAGATTCGGTTCTTTCTGAAATGTCGCCGCGAGCACAGACCGAAATCATAATTTCTGATAAGGCGGCGTTTCTTGCAGATTTGAACAATGTGCTTGCAGAAGAGAAAAAATACCGCAGCGATGATTTGAATCTTTATTATCTTATAGATAAAAAACATACCGTTTCTTCTGATTATGTTCCGAAGGATTTGGTTCCGCTTGTAAAAAACGAATTTTACGCAATAAGCCGAAACGACCTTTCGTTGCGTCCTGATGTAGAGCAGGCGTTGCGGACAATGGCAAAAGCCGCTCTAAATGACGGAATAAGACTTTTGGTAAGTTCTACTTACCGTTCTTATGAATATCAGAAAAATCTTTTTGCTTATTGGACAAAAGTTGACGGTCTTGAAGAAGCGGAGCGGGAAAGTGCCAGACCAGGTACAAGTCAGCATCAGCTTGGTGTTGCAATTGATTTTGGTTCTATTACAGATGATTTTGCGGATACAAAAATGGGGCAGTGGATGTATCTTAACGGCGCAAACTATGGATGGAGCCTTTCTTTTCCGCAGCAGTACGAGGATATAACCGGTTACCGCTGGGAAAGCTGGCATTTCAGATACATTGGAATTCCTGCGTGTGAAATGCAGAAGAAATGGTTTTGCAATGTTCAGCAATATATGCTGGAATTTATAGATTTGTGGAAAAAAGACGCTTAGCTATTGACATAAAGTAAGATTTTTATTATATTGTTTATCACCTGCGGCGATGTTGGAATTGGTAGACAAGCAAGGTTGAGGTCCTTGTGTTGCAAGACGTGCAGGTTCAAGTCCTGTTCGCCGCACTGTCAAAGACTGTCAAAAAGACAGTCTTTTTTTTTGAAAAGAGCGGATGCGTTAGGCGCTGGAATGGTGACACCGAAGGTGGCAGGCGACCGTAGGGAGACCGAGCGTCAGCGGGCCATGGAAGTGCCGGCGGCGGTCTGTGTTGAGTATACGAAACCAGCCGGCGCAACGCCAAAATTAAAAAAGGAAAAAAAATATGGCTGATGTAAAATCTGCGATGCGCGAACTTGTATGCGCTGCTTTGAACGACTTTTTAAAATCTAAAAGTGAAGAAACTGTAGAATCTGAAAAAATTGTGGTTCAGAACACTCCAAATCCGGAAATGGGCGATTTGGGAGTTCCTCTTTTTGCATTTGCGAAAACATTGAAAATGGCTCCGGCTGCGATTTCCGGTGAAGTTGTAAAAATTATAAACGAAAAATATGCGGATAAGGCAAAGTCTTGCGGTGAATTCTTGGCTGTAGGTCCTTATGTTAATGTAAAATTGAACAAAGCGGATCAGGCTGTTTCGATTTTGAATAAAATTGCGGAACAGGGCGAAAAATACGGTTCTTTGAACGAAGATGGGAAACCGTTTTTGGACGGAAGAAAAGTTATGGTTGAATTTTCCGCACCGAATACGAACAAACCTTTGCATCTTGGCCATTTGAGGAACGATGCGCTTGGCGAATCTGTGAGCCGTATTTTAAAAACTGCCGGAGCGGATGTTTGCAAGGTAAATCTTGTTAATAACCGTGGTGTTCACATTTGCAAAAGTATGCTTGCCTATAAACTTTTTCACGAGAAAAATGGCGATACTCCGGAATCTTTGGGAATGAAAGGTGATCATTTTGTCGGGCAGTGCTATGTTGAATTTGACAAATATTTGAAAGGTGAAAAAGACAAACCGGAAACAGCTCATCCTGAGGCTTTGCAGCAGGCAGAAGATATGCTTGTCAAATGGGAAGCGGGCGATAAAGATGTTTGTGCGCTTTGGAAAAAAATGAACGATTGGACTATTTCCGGACTTAAGGAAACTTATGCGCGGACAGGCGTTTCTTTTGACCGTTATTATTTTGAAAGTGAAACTTATCTTAAGGGAAAGGGTGAAATTTTAAAAGGACTGGAAAAAGGTATTTTCTTTAAGGCTGATGACGGTTCTGTCAGGATTGATGTTACTGATGTTGTCGGTAAAGGTAAGGATGAAGATAACCATGAAAAGGTTCTGTTAAGAAAAGATGGAACTTCTGTTTATATTACCCAGGATATTGGAACTGCGATAAGCCGGCATGCTGACTGGCCGTTCAATCAGTTGGTTTACGTTGTTGCCAGCGAGCAGAATTATCATTTTAAGATTTTGTTCTATATTTTGAAAAAGCTTGGCTTTGACTGGGCGGACAAACTTTATCATTTGAGTTATGGGCTTGTTAATTTGCCTAGCGGAAGAATGAAAAGCCGCGAAGGAACTGTTGTTGATGCGGACGACCTTTTGGATTCTTTGCACGGAGATGCTCTGAAAGCGATTGAGGAGCGTGGTCGCGAAAGCGATGTTGATGCGGATGATGTTGCGGAAAAAGTTGCTCTTGCTGCTCTGCATTATTATCTTTTGCAGGCAACTCCTATTAAAGATATGCTTTTTAATCCGGAAGAAAGTCTTAGTTTTAACGGAAATACCGGTCCTTATTTGCAGTATATGGGAGCGCGTATAAGTTCTATTTTGGAAAAGGCCAAGAAAGAGGGAATTTCTGCAAGTGCGGAACATTCGGATTTGCTTAAGAAGCCTGAAGAATGGGAACTTATAAAGGCTCTTGGTGACTTTCCTCAAACTGTTAATAAGGCTGCGGAAAATCTTGATCCTAGCGTAATGGCGGCATATCTTTATGATGTGAGCAAACTGTTCAGCAAGTTTTATCAGAACTGTTCGATTGTGAATGCGGAAAGCGAGGAGTTGAAGAGCGCTCGTCTTTTCTTGGCGGAATGCGCTTTGACTGTAATGAAAAAGGCAATGAATTTAGTTCTTGTTCCTTTCCTTGAAAAAATGTAAAAAAAACGGGCGGCTTTTTGTTTTTGCCGCCCATTTTTTTTAGCATCGATAATGCCGATTTCTGTAATTTTTGTATTATAAACTTGTCGCTTGAAAACAATAATGTCTGAAAAACAACAAGTAATCGTGTTTTAGAACAAATCTTCCATTCCGTAAAGTTTGCCTTTTGTGAGTTTTCCGGTTTTTACGGCGTTTGAAAGATTTTCAAGCGCATGAACCGCTCCGATTGCAAAACCTTCGCGGTTTCTTGCTGTATGTGTGATTTCTATTGTGTCTGCCTGGCTGTCAAAAAATACAGTATGTGTTCCGGGAATAGAACCGCATCTTGTGGAAGAAACATGCAATTGCTCTGGTTTTGGTTTTTCGTGGAAAGCGTCTGTAACAATTTCTGTTTTTTTCTTGGAGTTTGCAAGAATTGTTTTTGCGATTGTCAGGGCAGTGCCGGAAGGGCTGTCCGCTTTCTGATTGTGATGTGCTTCCCATGTTGCAATATCATATTCCGGCCACGGTTCCATAATCTTTACAGCTTCGGCAATGATTTTGTAAAGCATATTAACACCGATTGAAAAGTTGGAGGAAGTCATGATTATTCCGCCGCATTCTGCTGCAAGGTTATTGATTTCTTCGTGCCTGTCGTTCCAGCCGGTTGTTCCTACCACAATTGGAAGTCCCAGGGGCAAAAGTGCCTTTATATTTCCTATAACCGCAGTCGGGTGGCTGAATTCTATGATTCCTTCCGCACCGCTGTTTTTTACAGCGCGCATAACAGCATCGTAATCCCCGGCTGGAACTTTGTTTGTTGCATCTTCAGAAACAACATCAACAGTTGCAACAACTTCGTGTCCAAGTTTTTCGGCACAATTTTTAATCATGTGTCCCATTTTTCCGTATCCAACAAGAGCTATTTTCATATGACCTTCCTTTTCCGTCAAAAAAAATTGTGCTGAAGAAATTCTGTTTTTTTATATCTTAAAAAATTAGAACTTCAGGTTGTTGTGCAGTAATTTATTCAAAATAAGCTTTGTGCAGAATTTTTACAGTTCTGTCAGCTTCTTCGTCGTTTACAATAAAGCTTATATTCACTTTGCTTGCGCCCTGGCTTATCATCTGCACATTAACGCCTTCGTCTGCAAGAGCGTCAAAACCGCTTGCTAAAATTGCAGAGGAATGTTCAACATCGCAAATTACTGTAATGATTGCCCTTTCTTTGCGTACGGAAACATTGCATGCTTTGCTTAAATCTTCAACAAGTCCGTCAAGTTTTTCTTTGCCGCCTACTGTGCAGGAAACGGAAACTTCGGAAGTTGCAATAACATCAATGCTTATGTTCCATTTTAAGAAATTATTGAAAATGTGCGCTAAAAATCCGCAGGCACCCAACATTCTGTTTGATTCCATGTCAATTAGCTGAACATGTTTTACAGAAGTTATGGCGCAAACCGGTGGAACTTTTCCGCTGTGTTTTTCAACGATTAAAGTGCCTTTGCTTTCTATATTATAGGAGTTTTTTACACGAACCGGAGTTCCGCTTTTTCTTACCGGAACCATTGAGCGCGGATGAAGAACTTGAGAACCGAACATTGCAAGTTCCTGCGCTTCTTCATACGTTACTTCCGGAACTGTTTTTGCTTCCGGAACAACGCGCGGATCTGTTGTAAGAATTCCGTCAACGTCTTTCCAAGTTTGAACTTCCTGCGCGTTCATAGCTGCTCCAATCATTGTTGCAGTTAAATCTGAACCGCCGCGTCCGAGCGTTGTTATTGTTCCTTTTTTATCTTTAGCAATAAATCCTGTAACAATAGGAATTGCATTGTCTTCGCCATTTTTGTATGAATTCAAATGCTGCGGAATATTTTCCCAAACTTCGTCCAAAAGTTCCGCACTCATATAATTTGAATCGCTTATAAAACCTATGTCCCAAGCATCATAAAATTTCGCATCAATTCCCTGGCTCTGCAAATATGCGGCCATCATTCTGACGGACATCCGTTCTCCGAATGAAACAAGGTAATCGCGGGATCTTTTGCTAAGTTCCTTAAGCATAGAAATTCCGGTTAAAAGCTGTTTAAGCTCAACTAAAAGCTCTTCTATTGTAGAAATTTCAATTCCAAGTTCAGCCGCAGTTTCTTCGTGAAGTTTTGCAACTCCTGCAACATCAACTTTTCCGGTAACAGCCAAATCTGCCGCTTCCAAAAGGTGGTCGGTAGTGTCGCCCATTGCGCTTAGGACAACCACCGGGCGTTCTTGTTTGTATGCTTTTATAATAGAAGCAATATGTTTAATTCTTTCTGCGTTGGCAACTGAAGAGCCGCCGAATTTCATAACTATCATACAAATAAAATAGCGGTTTTTATGCATTTGTTCAATTGTGTTTGTTTGCAAGGGCAGTCAAGTTGTCACGGAGTTTTTGTCGCAAGACATTTTACCGGAATTCTTTGAGACTTCTTGTTTTTTTTTGTTTTAAACAACCATCATAGTAAAACCGTAGGTTACAAAAAATTGTCCCGCAACGTATAAAATCATTCTTAAAAGCCGGTCGCGCTCTGTGGCTTTTATAAAAAATCCTTTTACAATTAACGCTTGCGATGCAATGAAAATTGTGCTTCCTGCAAATAACTGCAAAGAATAGAGTTTTGGTTGTCCAAAAAGTGTAAGAATTGAACCGTAGTGCAAAATTAAAAGGGGAATCATAAAGACTGCAATTCCCGCTGTTTTTATAAAGCTGCGTTTTCCTATTATAAAAATGTAGTACAGAATTAAGATTGTCAGATAAACTGCAAAAATTATGGCAGTTGCCCATAAAGGAAGTGAAAAAAGTCTGAATGACGGCTGGATTAAATGTATGTAGCACAGAAAACTTACAATAAAAAAGAGGGAGCTTATTATTACAGTTCTTTTTCGTTTTGGTAAAAATTGAAGTTCTGCGCCTGCAAGTCCAAAAATTACCGCTGCGGAAACGAATATTATTATTGATATTGAATCCGGAGTGATAGGAATTAATATCATCAGCGAAGATGCAAGTAAAAAACTGTACATGCATGGTTTTGCAATGTATTCCATCAGTGAAATTTTTTTGTGATAGCCGATTATTTCCAGAATTGCGCTTGCAATGAAAAGTGCGGCGAAAACGAAAAATAAAATATTAAATATGCTCATAATTTATACTCTATTATAGCACAGTTTTATTGAAAAATAGATTACATTCTTCTATAATTTGCGTGGTAAATTTCAGATAAAAATTTATCGAATCTTAGGAGGATATATGACTATTTCTGAAATGCTAGTGCAAAGCGGCCTTTTGACTTTGCTTGGTATGTGTGTTGTATTCTCTTTTATCATTATTTTGATTATATGCATGAATCTTCTTAAATTTGTTGTTCATGCGCTCAAGCTTGATAAAGATGAAGTTAAGCCTGTTGTAAAAAAAGCGGCTGCAAAACCAGTTGCGGCTGCTGTAAAACCTGTTGTTGACCAGCGGGCTGTTATTGCTGCGATTGCTGCAGCTGTTCACGAAAAAGAAAATATCTAACTTAAAAATAAGAGGTAACATAAATGGCTAAAGTAGGAATTACCGAACTTGCAATCCGTGATGCGCATCAGTCGCTTCACGCTACACGTATGACAACAGCAGATATGCTTCCGGCATGTCCGATGCTTGATAAAATCGGCTATAAATTTATTGAAGGTTGGGGCGGCGCTACTTACGATTCTTGTATCCGCTTTTTGAACGAAGATCCGTGGGAACGCCTTAGAAAACTTCATGCGGCTCTTCCTAACAACAAAATTATGATGCTTTTGCGCGGTCAGAATCTTTTGGGCTACCGTCATTATGCTGATGATGTTGTTGAAAAATTTGTAGAAACCGCTGCAAAGAACGGAATTGATGTTTTCCGTATTTTTGATGCCTGCAACGATCCTCGCAATCTTGAATGTGCAACTAAAGCCGCTAAGAAAACTGGCAAACACGTTCAGATGGCTATTTCTTATGCTGTAACTCCTTATCATACAATAGAAAAATATGTTGAACTCGCAAAAACTTATGCGGATTTCGGTGCGGATTCAATTTGTATAAAAGATATGTCAGGTCTTTTAAAGCCATATGTTGCTTACGATTTGGTAAAAGCAATAAAAGCAAAGGTTGATCTTCCGATAGAAATTCATTCGCATGCAACAACAGGACTTTCTGTTGCCACTTTGCTTAAGGCTGCGGAAGCCGGCGCGGATGTTCTTGATACTGCGATTTCTTCTATGTCTATGGGAACAAGCCATTCTCCTACAGAAACTGTTGTAGAAATGCTTAAAGGTACGGAAATGGATACCGGGCTTGATACAAAGGCTCTCTTGGAAATTGCGGCGTACTTCCGCGAAATCAGAAAACATTACGCTTCTTTGGAATCTAAGTTTTTGGGAGCAGATACACGTATTCTTGTCTCTCAGGTTCCGGGCGGAATGCTCAGCAATCTTGAAAATCAGTTGAAACAGCAGGGTGCTGGCGATAAGATGGACGATGTTCTTGCAGAACTTCCGCGTGTTCACAAAGATGCCGGTTATGTTCCGCTTGTAACTCCGACCAGCCAGATCGTAGGAACACAGGCTGTTATGAACGTTCTTATGGGACGCTATACAGCGATGACTCAGGATTTCCGCAATCTGCTTGTAGGCCGTTACGGAAAACTTCCTGCAGAACCTAATGCTGATTTGGTAAAAAAAGCGCTTGAACAGAATAAGATGGAAGAAGTTGTTACTTGCCGTCCGGCAGACTTGCTTGAACCTGAATGGGACAAGATGGTTGAAGAATCAAAGAAGAACGGCGGAAACGGATCTGTTGAAGATGCTTTGACTTATGCAATGTTCCCGAATGTTGCGCCTAAATTCTTTGAAAACCGCAAGAATGGTCCGGTTGATGCGGAAGAAACTTTCGGATTGAAAGAAACAACTGCCGCTCCAAAAGCTTCAAAAGGCGGTTCTTATTCAATTTCTGTAAACGGAACTTCTTATAATGTAACTTCTGACGGAAATGGAAATATCAATGTGAACGGAACTTCTTACAATGTTGCGTTTGGCGCACCTGGCGCGGCTCCTGCAAAAACTGCGGCTGCAAGTGCTTCTGCTCCTGTTGCTCAGGCATCTGGCGGTGCTGATATTGCATCTCCTGTTGCGGGCACTTTGTTGCGATATGCCGTTGATTCAGGAGCTTCTGTAAAGCGTGGCGAAACTGTAATAATTCTTGAGTCTATGAAGATGGAACTTGAAGTAAAAGCTCCGGCAGACGGAACTGTAACATTCAGTGTTCAGCCTGGAAGTCAGGTTTCTTCTGGACAAGTTCTTGGCTCTGTTGGAGGAACTGTTCAGGCGGCTCCAGTTGCTGCGGCTCCTGTTCAGAATGCGGCTCCGGCTGCCGCTCCTGGCGCTCCTGTTCAGGTTGCTGCCGGTGGAAAGCCTGTGAATGCTCCTGTTGCCGGTACTTTGTTAAGATATGCGGTTTCTGAAGGCGATTCTGTAAATCTTGGAGATACAGTTGTTGTTCTTGAATCTATGAAGATGGAACTTGAAGTAAAGGCTTCTGCGGCAGGAAAAATTCATTTTGTTGCGGCAGTCGGCTCTCAGGTTGCAAATGGCCAGACTCTTGCTGAAATTCAGTAAAGAGGAGTTATTTTTTGAGGAACATAATGCTAAGTAACACAAAAACAGATACAAGAAAAATTGCTTTTATTATGCTTGTAATTATGGCTGCGGCTTCTGTTGTGTCTATTGGAACAAAGGTTTTTGCCCAGGATACAACTCCGGTTGTGGAAGAACAGACAGGCATGGAAAGAATTATACCCGGAACAGAAAATTGGAACGGAAAATATGATGTTTCTATTGGTTCGTTCTTAAAAAATCTTTGGCATACAACTGGGATTTACAAGATAATTCATAATGAAAGTCCGGAAGAAATTGCGGCTGAACAGGCTGAAGAATTGTTGGAAGAAGCAAAGATAGAAGCTGGAAACAGTGTTTTTGCTGCGACTGCGCCTGGTTGGCAATATCTTTTGATGATAGCAGTGGGATTTCTTATTGTTTATCTTGGTGCCGGCCGCGGATTTGAGCCTCTTCTTCTTATTCCTATCGGATTTGGAACTATTCTTGCAAATATTCCTGGCGCCGGTATGATAGACGCTCCTGACGGAATGTTGAATATAATTTACAATGCCGGAGTAGGAAATGAATTTTTCCCAATGCTGATTTTTATGGGAATTGGTGCGATGACAGACTTTGGTCCGCTTATTGCGAATCCTAAAATGGCTTTGCTTGGCGGTGCGGCGCAACTTGGCGTTTTCTTTACGCTTTTTGGCGTCTCATTGCTTAATTTGATTCCTGGTGTTTTTGACTATAATATTTTGCAGGCTTGTGCGATTGCGATTATTGGTGGTGCGGATGGTCCGACTTCCATCTACGTTTCTGCAAAACTTGCTCCTGAACTTATGGCGGTAATTGCTGTTGCGGCTTATTCATATATGGCTTTGGTTCCGATGATTCAGCCGCCGATCATGCGTGCGCTTACAACTAAGCACGAACGCGAAATTCGTATGGAACAGCTTAGACCTGTTTCTAAGGCGGAAAAAGTTTTGTTCCCGCTTGTGCTTTTGCTTGTAACGTTGCTTTTGCTTCCGTCTGCGGCTCCTTTGATTGGTATGCTTGCATTCGGAAACTTTGTAAAACAGTGCGGTGTTGTTGAGCGTCTTTCTAAAACTATGGAAAACGAAATGATGAACATTGTTTCCATTTTGCTTTCTCTTGGTGTTGGAAGCCAGATGACTCCGGAAAAGATTATAAACGGCCGCTCTTTGGGAATAATTGTGCTTGGATTGCTTGCTTTTGCAGTTGCTACTGCCGGTGGTGTTCTTATGGCAAAACTTATGAATCTGTTCTTGCCGAAAGGAAAGAAAATCAATCCGCTTATTGGTTCAGCGGGAGTTTCCGCAGTTCCGATGGCTGCACGAGTTTCAAACAAACTTGGCCAGGAATACGATCCTATGAACTTCCTTTTGATGCACGCCATGGGCCCGAACGTATCAGGTGTTATCGGGACCGCAATTGCAGCGGGAGTGTTCATTGCTACGTTTGCAAAATAAACAGAAAAGTGCATTTTTACTGTAAGTTTGAAAAAAAATGCTGCTAGGCCCTGCCGCCAGGACGGCGGCAGTTAGAGTTCTGCGTATAATATTTTGAAAAATCGCCTTGATTTTTAGATTAAGGCGATTTTTTTTTGTAGAAGTTATTTTTTAAGGAACAGCAGAACTGAACCGGGGGTTGGATTTTATCAGAGATTTTTATTATTTTGAACAATTATTTGCTGGAAATGCGATGCGGCAGGGTATGGAAGTCCTTTAGTCCACCGCAACGAAGATGGTTGAGGTACTCGAAACCATCGGAGTGAGGAGGATGAGCCGACAGGCGAAGGCTGGAACACCCGGGGGCTTGTCTGATAAGTTTTGAACTATTAGTTAGTGACAGTTTCGGTGTTTTTTAACAATCTATGTTTTTTTAATGGACAGCCCCGCCGCCCGGAAATGTTAATTGAAAATTAATTGAGCGCTTGTAAATTTGCTTTTCTGCATTTATACTGTAGTTTATGGGTGTGGAAAAGAAAAAGTCTCTTTTGGAAATGGCTTCCGCTATGGCCGGCAAAGAAAATGTTGACGGTGCAAAAAAAACTTCTGGAAAAAAAGCGGTTGCAAAAAGTGGTGTAAAAACTTCGGTTGAAAAAAAAGTCGTAAAAAAGGCTGCATCTTCGGGAAAAGCCACTGAAAAATCTGAAGAAAAAAAATCTTTTGAAAAGGTTGAAATAGATAAATCTTCTGCAAAGAAAAATGTAAAAAAGCAGGCTGTTGCTTACGATGAAAACAGTATTTTGCATTTGGAAGGTTTGGAACACATCCGTTTGCGCCCTGGAATGTACATCGGCTCTTTGGGCGACGGCTCTAATGAAAATGATGGAATTTATATCCTTTTAAAAGAAGGAATTGACAATGCTGTTGATGAATTTTCGCAAGGTTTTGGCGACAGAATAGATGTTCAGATTTCTGAAGAAGGATGCGTAAAAATCCGCGATTATGGACGTGGAATTCCGCTTGGAAAACTTGAACAATGTGTGAGCGATGTAAATACCGGTGCAAAGTATAATAATTCTGTTTTTAAACAGGCCATCGGAATGAATGGCGTAGGAATCAAGGCAACGAATGCTTTGTCTTCTTATTTTAGGGCGGCTTCTATTCGTGACGGAAAGATGGCCGTTGTTGAGTATGAACGTGGAGTAAAAAAATCTTCTAAATTGGGACCGGCCAAACCGGGCGTTAAGAACGGTACTTATTTGGAATTTGTGCCCGATTATGAAATGTTCGGAAAGTTTGCGTTTAATATGGAGATGGTTGAAAAGCGTCTTTGGAATTATGCGTATTTGAATCCCGGACTTCAAATTCATTGTAACGGAAATGTTTATGTGAGCGAAAAAGGTTTGGAAGATTTGATTGTCCACGAAATGGGAGAATCGGAAAAACCTTTGTATAAACTTTTCAGTTATAAAGGTGAAAATATAAGTTTTGTTCTTACTCATACGCCAAGTCTGGATAAAGTTATTTATTCTTTTGTGAACGGTCAGGCAACGGAAGACGGCGGTACTCATGTTACTTCTTTTGTGGATGGTCTTGCGCGCGGTGTAAATTCCTTTTTTAAAAAAGAATACGATGAAAAAGATGTTTCTTCCGGTTTGATTGTTGCTTTGAAAATCGGGATTGATAATCCGATGTTTACAAGTCAAACGAAGAATAAGCTTGGAAATGTTGAAATCAGGCAGCCGATAATTCAGGAAGTTCAGCTTGCAGTTGATGACTGGTTGCGCCATAATCCTGATGTTGCAAATGCGCTTGAAGAAAAAATCATACGTAATATGAAAGCGCGTGATGAAATTAATAATGTAACGGCAAAGCAGATTCGCGAAGCTGAGCGTTCTGCAACTTTAAAAATTCATAAACTTTTGGATTGCCGCTATCATCTGCAGGATGGCGAAAAAGGCGCCAATTCGATGATTTTCATTACAGAGGGTGATTCTGCGACTGGTTCAATGGTTAATTCGCGTGATGTTTCTGTTCAGGCAATATTCAGTTTGCGTGGAAAGCCGGAGAATATGTTCGGCCGCAAAAAAACTGCCCTTTTTGAAAATGAAGAGCTTAAAAATCTTACATTAAGTCTTGGCGTTCAAAAAGATGTGGAAGATTTGCGCTATAACAAAATCATAATTGCGACTGATGCTGATAACGATGGTTTTCATATCAGAAATCTTGTTATGACTTATCTGCTTCTTTATTTTGAAGAACTGGTTCTTACCGGTCACGTTTATATTTTGGAAACACCGCTTTTTAGGGTTCGCAATAAAAAGAGAACAATTTACTGTTATTCGGAAGAAAGCCGCGACAAAGCGCAGAAAGAACTTGGAAAAGATTCTGAAACTACGCGTTTTAAAGGTCTTGGAGAAATTAACGGCGATGAGTTCGGAATGTTTATTAGAGAGCGCAAGGAAGGAGAAAGCGAGGATGTGGGAATGCATCTTACGCCGGTAACAATTCAGACATTAAAGAATGTTCCTAAAGTTCTTGAATTTTATATGGGAAAAAATACTCCTGAGCGTCGCGAGTTTATTGTTCATCATCTTGCTTCTGAAATCGACGCATAATTTTTTGTTGTTAGTAGTAGTACACGTTGCTGTACTATTTTAGTTTGTGATAAATTCTGTTTTAAGAGAATTTATTAGGAGAAAAAATTATGAACCACAAATATTTAGGAACTTCTGATTTTTACAAACGCGCTGTTAAGATTGCAATTCCTGTAATGTTGCAGCTTCTTGTTCAAAATTTAGTTTCGCTTATTGATAATTTTATGGTTGCCGGTCTTGGTGATGTAAAAATGAGCGGAGTGAATGTTGCCGGGCAGATAAATTTTATTTTTTTGATTTTGATAAATACAACTTGTCTTGCGGCCGGAATTTTTATGAGCCAGTTCAAAGGCGCGAACGACAAAGAAGGTATGCAGCAGACTTTGCGCTTTAAAATTATAGTAGCCGGAATTTTCGGCATTGCATATACAGTTCTTTCTTTTATTGCTCCGCGAAATCTTTTTGGCATTATGGTTACAATAAACACGGATGCTTCTGCGATTCTTGATCAGGCGCAGATTTATTCGCGTGCTGTTGCGCTTTCCTGGTTTTTTATGGTTTTTTCGCAGGCGTTTGCTTCTTCTTTGCGGGAAATTGAAATTGTAAAAGTTCCGCTTGTAATTTCGTCTGTTGCAACTCTTGTGAATACTTTTTTTAACTGGGTTTTTATTTATGGAAATTTGGGCGCACCTCGTCTTGAGGTAGCCGGTGCCGGATATGCTACTGTTATTGCGCGCGGAACGGAACTTGTTCTTTTTGTTGCATATTGTGTTGCAAAGCGTCCGCCTTTTATGTTCAATCCTTTTAAACTTTTTGCCGTAAAGTTCAGACTTTTCGGAAATATTTTTTCAAAATCTGTTATGATTTTGTATTCTGAATTGTTTTGGGCGGTTTCTGAAACTCTTTCCAATGCGCTTTACAATACGCGCGGCGGAGCGGAAATTGTAAGCGGAATGTCTGGCGGTTTTGCGGTTGCCAATTTGTTCTTCATTTGTTTTAGTGGTATTGTAACGGCTTCAAGTGTAATTCTTGGGCAGGAACTGGGAGCCGGTAAAATTGAAGAGGCTCGAAGATGTAAAAATTGGGTTTTATCAGGTGCGACGATTTTTGGCGTAATTTTTATGCTGATTGGGTTTTGTACGACATGGATTGTTCCTTTGGTATTTAAGAATCTTACGCCGGCAGCGCAGGATATTGCAAAGAATCTGATTATTGTTGCGGCCGCTTATCTTCCTTTATGGGCGTTCCTGAATGCGCAGTATTCTGTTTCAAGAACTGGCGGAGATACAACGATGGGCGCTATTTGCGATACTGTTGCAAATGTGCTTTTTATCATCGGAATGATTTTGCTCACATTCTTTACAAAACTTGGTCCGATTGCGATGTATGCGATTGTAAAACTTAGCGATGTTGCAAAAGTCTTGATTGCTCATTTTTGGTTGAAAAAGGAACGCTGGCTTGTAAATCTTACAAAAACTGTAAAATAGCGGAATGACAAAATAGCGAAGATGTGAAAAATATGCTATAATCTTTTTTTGAGGTTTGTTTTTATGAAAAAAGCTGTGTGCATATTTTTAGCATTTGTTTTTGGAATTTCGGGAGTTTTTGCCTGTAGGTTCGGTAAGATAACGCACAAACTTACTGAATGTGAAGATTATAAAACTGTTCCTATGCCAAAAAAATGTCGTGAGGCGCATGAAGAATATAATAAATGGGTGTTGGAGCAGACAAAAGCAAAATTTAAAAAGACAATTGATAATGTAAAAAAAGGCTATAAAGATACTTCTGATCAAGTGAAGGAAGATACAAAAAAGATTACGGTTCAATGGTTAATTCGCGTGATGTTTCTGTTCAGGCAATATTCAGTTTGCGTGGAAAGCCGGAGAATATGTTCGGCCGCAAAAAAACTGCCCTTTTTGAAAATGAAGAGCTTAAAAATCTTACATTAAGTCTTGGCGTTCAAAAAGATGTGGAAGATTTGCGCTATAACAAAATCATAATTGCGACTGATGCTGATAACGATGGTTTTCATATCAGAAATCTTGTTATGACTTATCTGCTTCTTTATTTTGAAGAACTGGTTCTTACCGGTCACGTTTATATTTTGGAAACACCGCTTTTTAGGGTTCGCAATAAAAAGAGAACAATTTACTGTTATTCGGAAGAAAGCCGCGACAAAGCGCAGAAAGAACTTGGAAAAGATTCTGAAACTACGCGTTTTAAAGGTCTTGGAGAAATTAACGGCGATGAGTTCGGAATGTTTATTAGAGAGCGCAAGGAAGGAGAAAGCGAGGATGTGGGAATGCATCTTACGCCGGTAACAATTCAGACATTAAAGAATGTTCCTAAAGTTCTTGAATTTTATATGGGAAAAAATACTCCTGAGCGTCGCGAGTTTATTGTTCATCATCTTGCTTCTGAAATCGACGCATAATTTTTTGTTGTTAGTAGTAGTACACGTTGCTGTACTATTTTAGTTTGTGATAAATTCTGTTTTAAGAGAATTTATTAGGAGAAAAAATTATGAACCACAAATATTTAGGAACTTCTGATTTTTACAAACGCGCTGTTAAGATTGCAATTCCTGTAATGTTGCAGCTTCTTGTTCAAAATTTAGTTTCGCTTATTGATAATTTTATGGTTGCCGGTCTTGGTGATGTAAAAATGAGCGGAGTGAATGTTGCCGGGCAGATAAATTTTATTTTTTTGATTTTGATAAATACAACTTGTCTTGCGGCCGGAATTTTTATGAGCCAGTTCAAAGGCGCGAACGACAAAGAAGGTATGCAGCAGACTTTGCGCTTTAAAATTATAGTAGCCGGAATTTTCGGCATTGCATATACAGTTCTTTCTTTTATTGCTCCGCGAAATCTTTTTGGCATTATGGTTACAATAAACACGGATGCTTCTGCGATTCTTGATCAGGCGCAGATTTATTCGCGTGCTGTTGCGCTTTCCTGGTTTTTTATGGTTTTTTCGCAGGCGTTTGCTTCTTCTTTGCGGGAAATTGAAATTGTAAAAGTTCCGCTTGTAATTTCGTCTGTTGCAACTCTTGTGAATACTTTTTTTAACTGGGTTTTTATTTATGGAAATTTGGGCGCACCTCGTCTTGAGGTAGCCGGTGCCGGATATGCTACTGTTATTGCGCGCGGAACGGAACTTGTTCTTTTTGTTGCATATTGTGTTGCAAAGCGTCCGCCTTTTATGTTCAATCCTTTTAAACTTTTTGCCGTAAAGTTCAGACTTTTCGGAAATATTTTTTCAAAATCTGTTATGATTTTGTATTCTGAATTGTTTTGGGCGGTTTCTGAAACTCTTTCCAATGCGCTTTACAATACGCGCGGCGGAGCGGAAATTGTAAGCGGAATGTCTGGCGGTTTTGCGGTTGCCAATTTGTTCTTCATTTGTTTTAGTGGTATTGTAACGGCTTCAAGTGTAATTCTTGGGCAGGAACTGGGAGCCGGTAAAATTGAAGAGGCTCGAAGATGTAAAAATTGGGTTTTATCAGGTGCGACGATTTTTGGCGTAATTTTTATGCTGATTGGGTTTTGTACGACATGGATTGTTCCTTTGGTATTTAAGAATCTTACGCCGGCAGCGCAGGATATTGCAAAGAATCTGATTATTGTTGCGGCCGCTTATCTTCCTTTATGGGCGTTCCTGAATGCGCAGTATTCTGTTTCAAGAACTGGCGGAGATACAACGATGGGCGCTATTTGCGATACTGTTGCAAATGTGCTTTTTATCATCGGAATGATTTTGCTCACATTCTTTACAAAACTTGGTCCGATTGCGATGTATGCGATTGTAAAACTTAGCGATGTTGCAAAAGTCTTGATTGCTCATTTTTGGTTGAAAAAGGAACGCTGGCTTGTAAATCTTACAAAAACTGTAAAATAGCGGAATGACAAAATAGCGAAGATGTGAAAAATATGCTATAATCTTTTTTTGAGGTTTGTTTTTATGAAAAAAGCTGTGTGCATATTTTTAGCATTTGTTTTTGGAATTTCGGGAGTTTTTGCCTGTAGGTTCGGTAAGATAACGCACAAACTTACTGAATGTGAAGATTATAAAACTGTTCCTATGCCAAAAAAATGTCGTGAGGCGCATGAAGAATATAATAAATGGGTGTTGGAGCAGACAAAAGCAAAATTTAAAAAGACAATTGATAATGTAAAAAAAGGCTATAAAGATACTTCTGATCAAGTGAAGGAAGATACAAAAAAGATTACGGAGCAGGCGGAAAGTGCCGGCCATAAGGTGAAAGATTCTTTCTTTAAACTGCTGGAAAAAAACTTTTCGGATAAAGCAGAATCTGATGATCCGGAGGATATTGAAGACACTGTTTTGTGAGCAATAGTTTATACTGCATAATCCATATTTGATTATGAATTATGCAGTAAGTTTTTTACTATGCGTTGTTTACAAAATGTGTTTTGAGGAAGTTCAGGTCAAGTTCCGGATAAAGGACGTGGCTTGACAAGAGCTTGTTTACTCTTTTTCGGGCTTCTTCCTGAACGTTAGGATCAAGCGCAATTTTTCCTTTTGCAGGTTTTCCGTCTTTTGTAACTCCTGGTTTAGTTCCTTTCAATACAAAATCTATGATATCTGCAACTTCTTTCATATCATCCGCATTCATTCCGAGAGTTGTAAGTCCAGGAGTTCCGATACGGATTCCGCTTGTCCACCAGGCACCGTTCTTGTCGTACGGAAGAGCGTTCGCATTTGCTGTAACTCCGCAGGCAAACAAAGCTGCTTCTGCCTGTTTTCCGGTTAATCCGTAAACTGTTACGTCTACAAGCATAAGGTGATTGTCTGTTCCGCCTGTTTGCAATGGCATTCCGTGCGCTTTGCATGCTTCTGCCAAGCTTTGCGCATTTTTTACAACGTTTGCTGCGTATTCGCGGTAGTTTTCTGTGTTTGCTTCTTTTAATGCGATTGCTTTTGCTGCCATAACGTGACCTAAAGGTCCGCCTAAAACCATAGGACAACCTTTGTTCACATAATCAGCGTATTCTTTTTTGCAGAGAATCAAGGCGCCCCGCGGACCGCGCAAAGTTTTGTGTGTTGTTGTTGTTACAACGTCTGCCCATTTTACAGGATCGTAGTCGCCCGTGAAAACTTTACCTGCAACCAAACCTGCAAAGTGCGCCATGTCAACCATTAAAACTGCGCCGCATTTGTCTGCAATTTCGCGGAATCGTTTGAAGTTGATTTTGCGCGGATATGCAGAATATCCTGTAAGCAGAATCAAAGGTTTTACTTCCATTGCCTGTTTTTCAATAGCATCGTAATCCAAAAGTCCTGTTTCTTCGCTTACCCCATAAGGATGACTTTCAAACATTCTGGCAGAAACGTTCATTCTGTAGCCGT
>CAYXDA010000006.1:0-30008 GCA_964463615.1 uncultured Treponema sp. | reverse complement strand
GACAAACAACTGGAAGAATTACATTTGCAGGTTACAGAAAGGGAAGAAGAATAAAAATTCCTACTTGAATCAATCAAAATATCTTATAAAACAGCAGAACTTTCTATTGGAAAATTCTGCTGTTTTTTTTATATAAATTTAAAAACCAGATATTTTGCATTTATAAATGCAAATTCTTGGAGATTTTCGCAATGCAACAGTAAAAGCAAATTACTTCAACAACGCAAAAGGCATTTATATGGACACCAAGTATTTAGAAGCATTATTTCCGAAATATAATGCTTGCTGAAAATTTTGTAATACACAAAGGACATGCTAAAGGTGGGTATTGGAAAGTTTTGAAATAAAGTTTAAAGTCCAACCGCAACGTTTAATACCGCCCCCCCACACACACAAAATCGGTCGGCACAAACTACCGACCGATTTGTGTGAGAAGTTATTCTTCGTATTTTAGAATATCGCCGGGTTGACACTCCAATGTTCTGCACAAAGCTTCCAAAGTTGAAAAACGTATTGCTGTAACTTTGTTGTTTTTCATTTTTGAAAGATTTACGTTATTCACGCCAACTTTTTCAGAAAGTTCATTCAGCGATATTTTTCGCTCAACCATAATTCTATCAAGATGTAAAACTATTTTTCCCATTACACAAGACCTTCCACTTCTTCTTCAAGTTTGATTCCGTATGAAAAAATCTGCGAAAAACAAATCATTGCAAGCCCCATTGCTATTCCTACAATTTGTACGCTTGTTTCGCAATTATCAACACCAATTGCAAAGCGGGCAATCGTGCTCATTAAAAAACCAATTGCCGGAATCATTATACTGAAAATTCCTATTTCTCTGACCATTCTTACAACATCTTCTTGAAAAGGCGTTTTTCCTTTGCTGAACCAAGTTTTTCCTTCACAAGTTTGAATGATTAAATAAATATTTCTGAAAATCATTGCCATGCACAACATTGTAAAAATTCCGGCAAAAGCAAAAAGTTTTACTGCGCCCGGCATAAGATTTCCGTTTGAATCTTGAATCATAATTTCAAAACCGTTTGTCGCAATTGTTCCGTTTCCAACTTGTTCAATAAGAAAATTTCCAAGTTTTTCCGGAACAGCAAAAGAAAGCACTGCAACAAAAATCATAACTAAAGCGCAGACAAAGAAAAGAACTTCCAGAATTTTTGCAACGATTTTTGTAACTTTGTTCAATTTTTCGTTTTTTGTATTTTTCATAAGCAACTCCTTTTCACAAATGCAATGTAATTTGCACCCACAATGCTTTATGATTGAATATTACAAACCTTGTTATCTTTTGTCAATAATTTTTTATCGAAAAACAATAAATATTATACGAAAAACGATAATTCTTTATTTCATCTGATTTTCTTAATCTATTACGTTAAATTTCCTGTACTTTTATAATTTAAAAATTTGCGCTACTATTAATTGTTTTTGGATTATCTGCGCCCGGGATTGTAAGGGCGCGCCGCAGGCGCGTTCCAAGCAAAGCGCAGGAATGAGCGTAAGCGGAACCCTGAAAAGCCCGCTTGCAAATGCCTTTTGCGCCCAAAAAATTAAAATAACAAGAAGGAAAAAATGTCTGTTACTGTAAATGGTGAAGGTTTAACTATTGAAAATGTTTGTTCTGTTGCTTACAACAATGAAGAAGTAAAATTGCCGGAAGACAAGTTTTTTTGGGAACGTCTTGAAAAATCGCGCCAATTTTTAATGGATTATATAAACACCGGAGTTCCGACTTATGGCGTTACAACTGATTTTGGAGATTCGTGCCATAATCAGATCAGCGTTGACAAAGCTGGTGAACTGCAGCGAACAATTTGCACTTATCACGGAATTGGACTTGGCCCAAAGTTTGACAAAGCAACTGGCCGTGCGGTTATGCTTTCTCGCCTGAACGGAAACGTAAAAGGCGGTCATTCTGCTATCCGCCCGGAACTTGCAAAAATGCTTTTAACTATGCTGAACAAAGACATTGTTCCTGTAATTCCCGAACTTGGCTCAGTTGGAGCGTCCGGCGACTTAACTCCGCTTTCGTATTTGGCGGCGGCGATTATGGGACAAAGAAACGTTTATTACAAAGGAAAAATTGTTCCTACTATGGAAGCATTCAAGTCAGAAGGCATTGAACCTTTGCCAATCGAAGCAAAAGAAGGTTTGGCTTTGATGAACGGCACAAGCGTTATGACGGCGGTTGCATCCCTTGCTCTAAAAAAAGCGGAACGTCTTGCACGCATTTCCGACTTTTTAACTGCGGTTACAAGCGAAATCACACGTGGAAAAGACACGCCTTTTGTTGCAAAAGTAAGCGAAATTAAAAATCATAAAGGACAGAGCGAATCTGCAAGTTACGTTTACAACATAATAAAAGATTCAAAGCGCGTTTTCCGCTACGAAGATTTTTTGGCTAGCCAGATTACAAAAATGGATGGGAAAAAATTTGTTGCTCAGCAAAACAAAATCCAGGACAGATATTCAATCCGCTGTGCTCCGCAAATCAACGGCGTTTACCGCGACACTTTAGCAATGGCCCGCGCTTGGATTACGGAAGAACTGAACAGCGCGAACGACAATCCTCTTGTTGACATTGATGCAGACCGCATTTACAACACAGGAAACTTTTACGGCGGACACATTTGCGCTTCCTGCGATTATTTGCGAATTGCGTTGGCTAACATTGCGGATTTGTCCGACAAGCAGGCGGAAGTTATTATCGACGGAAAATTCAATGGACTGACTGAAAATTTAATTCCTGTAACTCCACCGGAACATCCGCGCTCAGGCTTGCGGCTTGGATTTAAAGCGGCGCAGATTACAATTTCTGCAATCCGCGGCGAAATTCAAACTTACACTTTCCCGGTTAGCATAACTTCCGCGCCAACTGAAGCGTTGAATCAGGACAAAGTTTCTATGGGAACAATTTCCGCGCGTAAGCTTCGCGACCAGATTGAGCTTGTCTATTTGCAATTTGCAACACATCTGCTTGCGGCAATGCAGGCTGTTGATTTGGCAGGTCTTGACGATTTTGCGCCATTTACAAAAAAAGTTCATTCAGAAGTTCGCCGCCTTAGCGCATTTGTGGAAGATGACCGCGAATTGGACAAAGATGCGGAAAAAGTTTGCGAGTGGCTCAAAACAACAGATTTGTTTTAGCAGAAAAATTCAGAAGGGCGGACAACATAGCAAGTGATGGTTGCGGCAAACATTCATAGTGGATGGCGACAACCTTAACCACTAGTTTTTATTCTTTTTAGCAGCTTCGAACATTGCCGACATCTGTCGGCAGTGTATACGCAAGCCAATAGTTTTAAGGCGAACGAATAATAAGTTATGACAGAAGAACTAAAAAGCAAGCTAAAATATCTTGCAGAAAAATATGAGAATTCTTCTTTTTTGAAATCTGATCCAAGTCAGTTTTTGAAGTGGTATAAAAATCAAGAAGATACAGAAATTGCCGCTTTTATTGCAGCTATGCTTTCGTTTGGAAACAGAAAACTTTTTATTCCTAAAATCCGCGAAATTTTTATTTTAGCAGATAAATCCGGCGGAATTTACAAATGGATAAAATCAAAAAGTTTTGAAAAAGACTTTGTCTGCGAAAACGGATGCGACAAAACCAAATTTTACAGATTTTATTCCTACTCAGATATGAAAATGCTTTTTTCCGCATTTTATACAATCTTAGAAAAAAGCAAAACTTTCGGCGATTTTGTAAAATCCGCCTACGAAGCGGAAATGCAAGAACAAGTCAGCAAAAAATCAGCGGAATACGAGCGACTTGCACTAGTTTTTGCAAATGCTTTTGAGTGCTGCAAAATTGTTCCAAAGGGAAAAACTTCCGCAAACAAGCGCATTAATATGTTTTTGCGCTGGATGGTACGCACAAATTCGCCGGTAGATTTAGGGTTGTGGAAGTGGTTTTCTTCTGCAGATTTAATTATACCGCTGGACACACATGTTGTTCAGGAATCAGAAAAATTAGGATTAATTCCAAAAAACACTTCTGCCTCGCTAAAAACAGCAAAAATAATTACAAAACAATTAAAGGAGATTTGGCCAACAGATCCTTGCAAAGGCGATTTCGCACTTTTCGGCTTGGGCGTTGACGAAAAAAAATAATATGATTATCTGGTTGATTTTAGCTTTTTTATTCAATGCGTATTTTGTAGCAATGCAAATTTGTTCTCCAGGAACTTTTTTGGGAACAATTTTCGGTTTTTCCGCAATCTGGTTTTTACTGGCTGTAATTTGTTTTGTAATTTTTTTACTAAGAAAAAAACATTTGTGGAGCAATTGCTCTAAAAAGCTTAAAATTATTTTTTATTCACTTTTAGGAATGGGATTTTTTATTGCAGGAATCAATTTGTTTTTTATTTGCCACCCAAAACTTGCCGACGGAAAAGAAAATCCCGAATATGTAATTCTTCTTGGCGGAGGAATTACAAAAGATGCGGAACTTACCGATAACATAAAACAGCGCATAAAACTTTGCGCAGAATATTTAAAAGAACATCCAGATGCAATCTGCGTTGTAACCGGCGGCAAAGGTCCTTTTGCTCCCTGCCCGGAAAGCGACGTTCTAAAACCCGCACTTGAATCATACGGAATTGCAGGCGAGCGCGTTCTTGCGGAAAACAAAGCAAAAGATACAATTCAAAATTTTAAATTCAGTGCTAATATTCTTGCCGAATATTCGGGCAAAAGTATAGAAGAAATTTTAAATTCATCCGTTACAGTAATTACAAACGATTTTCATATTGCGCGCGCTGAACGACTTGCAAAGCGAATGGGCTTTACAAACATTTACGGAAAATGCGCAAAAACGCCTGCTCTTTTCCGACTGAATGTTTATTCCCGCGAAATTCTTTGCTACGTAAAATTGAATCTTCGCATTCTTTTTACCGACGAACCAAAAAAATTGACTGAAATGTAAAATTTGCTATAAACTTGTTCTGATATGGAAAGTTCTTTTTTTGGTGAAATTTTAATCTTATTTTTAATGTTTTTAAATTGCTCGCGAATTTTCTTTTTAAAATATGGAAAAGTAGATTCTCTTACAATTCTTGCGCCAATCTGTCTGATTCTAGCAATTCTGCAAATAACAGCCTGGAACGCAGATATTTTTTCTTTTGCCATTCTGGCGATTTCCATTTTTTGCTTTATTATAAATTTCCGCGCTTTTTTGCGCTTTATAAACGGACTTTATGTTGATCATTACAGCGCGGGTTTTAAAATAGGCGCAATCCTTGTAATTCTTTTATGTATTTTTGAAGCTGCGGTTCTTTTTATTTTCAGACCGGTTATTTTGAATCAAAAAGAGTTAAACGTAAAAGAAACAAAAGTACGACTTTCCGGAAATTTTACAAGCGGTTTTGAAAAAGCAAAAGCATTTGAATCAGTTTCTGCGCAAATTCGGATTATACAACCAAAAGAGGAAGAATTTTTTAATGGACAAAAAGTTGTTTTAATCGCAGACAAGCGCGCCGACTCTGTTGAATACATTCCATTTATGCAACTTTTGGCACAAAAAGGTTATAAAGTTTATTCTGGCGATTTTTATGCGCGCGATGTAAAATGGTTCAGAAATTTTGCAGATTTTAAAATTTTCCGCAAATTTTGCATGCAGGTAAGCTATTTTCAAAATCCTGTTAAATTTGATTTGCAAAAAGAATTTTATTCATTCAACACAAAAAAAGAAATCGATGCCATGCTGAATTTTGTTCTTTCTGAAGAAACTGAAAAAGATTCAGAAAATGAAGAAAAAACAGAAAATAATAAGAAAAATTCCATTTATTTTATTGGCGATTGGATGAGCGATATCTGCTTTGATGACTACGAAAAAGAAAAACCAACAGAAATTAGCGGATTTTTTAAACTTTCTTCAATTCCAGAATATAAAAGCAAAGGATTCGGATTTGTTCAACAAACTTCACCATTTACAGCGCACCTTTTAAAACTAGAAAGGGAACAAAATCTTGAAAATCTTAAAATTATTGCAGAAAAAACGCTGCAAATTCTGCCGGAAGGAAATATAAAAACGCTTGAAGAAAGCAGCAGCGAACTGAACTCTGAGGACAAAAAAGAAAATACTGAAAATTCAATTGAAACTTTAAATTGAGGAAAAAGAATGACTCTTAACGAACTTGATAAATATTTCAGAAGTTTTTTAAAAATAGAAGACTATCTTGCGGATGTTTCAAAAAATGGAATTCAAATTCAAAACGAAAATCCGGATGGAAAACAAATAAAAAAAGTTGCGTTTGCTGTTGACGCATGCGAAGCAACTGCTAAAAAATGCGCAGAAATTGGTGCAGATGTTCTTTTTGTTCATCATGGACTTTTTTGGCCGAACGTCGATGTTCTTGTCGGTTCAACCTACAAAAGAATTGCCCCGCTATTAAAAAATGACATTGCCTTATATGCCTGCCATATTCCTCTGGACGCAAATAATCCTTACGGAAACAACTATGGAATTGCCACTCGAATTGGACTGCAAAACCTTGAACCTTTTGGGCAATGGCGCGGAATGCTTTGCGGCGTAAAAGGCGAATTAGAAAATCCTGTTACTATAGAAGAACTTGCTAAGCTTGCGCACAACAAGAACGAAAAACCGCTAAAACTTTTACCGTTCGGGAAAAAACAAATAAAAACGGTCGGCATAATTTCCGGCGGCGGCGCGGATGATGTTTTCCAGGCAATTGAACAAGGTTTGGACGCTTACATTACAGGCGAAGTTGAACACAGCGTTTTCCATTACGTAAAAGAATCCGAAATTAATTTTATTGCAATGGGACATTATTTTAGCGAAACGGTCGGTGTTCAGCAGATTGCAAAAAAATTACAGGCAGAAACAAACATTCAAACTGAATTCATAGACTTTCCAACTGAACTTTAAAAAATAATTGTTTACAATCTCTTAATTTGTCATTGTAAAAGTTTCGTTTAAAGCAAAAAGTTGGTATTTTTCAGAATCATACGGAAAATCCCAAGTTCCGCCAAAATGAGTTTTTTGTCCTCCAAAACCAGTTTTAAAAATGTAAAGACCTGCCATCGGATCTTCACAAGTTTTATCCTGCGGAATTCCCATTAAATCATATTGAACGCAACCTTTTGAACGCGCAAAACGGATTACTTCCCATTGAAGTCCGTAGTTCGGCATACATTGCCGCTCTTCTAAAGAACTTGCCGCATACATATAATATGCACGCTTTGCAGAAATTGCCAAAACCAAGCCGCTTAGCATTTTTCCATTTTTTGATGCTGTAAAAAGATAAAATTTCGGCGAAGGAACACTCGCATCCAGCGGAACTTTTGATTTTTTTTCAAAACGAATTTCTTTATTTTCACAACTATCCGCATTTCGTGCATATTCAAAAAGCGTTTTAAAATATTCAAATTCTTCAAAAAAAAATTTCTTGCGCAATCCGGTTTCTTTATAAATTTTATGCCAGCTTCTTAAGTTTTCCATTAAATCCGGACTTTTTGCGTCACAAATGGAAAAATCAATCTCTTCTTTATATGCGCGTCTGATTGCATTGCGGGTTTGCTGCCGCATAGAAGACAAAAGTTTTTCCGGTGAAGGACGCAAATCTATTATAACTGTATTTGGGCAAATATGATTTGAAGGTGCTTTTCTAAGATTATGATACTTGCTTCCAAAATTCATAGCAAGCTCCTGCATTTCAATCCGTTCAGCCGCATTTTTTATTCCTGGAATATTCCACGGAAGGTCAAAGCGCAAAAAAATTATTTCCGGCGGCAAAAAATCTTTCAGCGAAAAAGCAAGTTCTTCCAAAATTGAACTTTTCAATTCATCTGGAACATTTACGGCAGGTGCGCGCTGAGCATAAGCATAACAATTTCCGTTCTTTGTTTTTCTTATTTGCACTAGAAATGGAAAAATCATGTATTTAGAATCACTATCTTCATTGTCCGGTTTATAAGTAACCCAAAAATATAAAGATTTTTGCCCGGCAACTTTTTGTCTGAAACTTCCCCAAAATTCAGTTTGAAAAAGAACATCTGTAGAAGAAAAATCCTGCGGATCAGCTTTTGAAATTGAAATCATAAGGGCAAGATTATAGATGAAATTTAATTGTTTCAAGATTTATAAATGTTTGCCGTGCTAGTGGTGTACTATTCAAACGTTTGCCATGCTAGTGGTGGAAAATTTCCCTGCCAGAATTTAAAGCCGATTAGTAATTTGCAAATCTACAGATATCACAAAGACTGTAGAACTTAGCTTATTAAAATATTTGGAATTAAAGTTGATTTTATTTCATTATAATTAAGAACCGGTTTAGGATTTTGCGAATGTTCGCCGATAAATTTTTCCATCCAAACCATATTGTACCATCGACCGAATTTGTATCCGCAATCATAAAATTCACCAACTTTTCTATAACCAAGATGTTCATGAAATTGAGCACTGTTTTTTGTTAAATATTCGTCTTCCTGTTTTGGATAACCGATACACGCATTCAAATTCAAAATATTCATTCGTCTAAGAATTTCTTCCAAGACTGAATAAAGTTTTTTTCCAACACCTTGATGAAGAGTGTTTTTTTCAAGATAAATCGTAGTTTCAACCGCCCAGTCATATGCTTTTCTTTCTTTAAATGCGCCAACATATGCGTAACCGACTATTTTTTTGTCCTGCACAGCAACAATATAAGGATATTTTTGCATTGTATATTCCATCCGCGCCTTAAATTCTTGCAGAGAAGGAACTTCCCATTCAAATGTAATTACAGTTTTTTGAACATAATATTTGTAAATTTCCAAAATTTCAGCGGCATCATCCAAAGTTGCATTTCTAAAAGTAATTTCACTCATAAATTCAATTTTCCCACTTAAAAGATAAATACTTTATTTAATAAAATTCAAGTTCACAATTAAACCTGCATAATATTGAATAAATACAAATTCTCTACAAAAATTTACCTTTATTTTTCGCACTTTTAACTTTATTTTGATTATTTTTTGATTTTATAAACTTTATGAAATCAAAATTATTCGTAAAAACAGAAAAGAACAACCTTTTAATTTTAGCCGTAACTTTTATCATAATCGGACTTCTTCTTTTAATTCCAACAGGATTTGAAGATGCGGTTCAATTCAAAGATGCGGAAAAATGCCGCGCGCGAATTGAAACTGTGAACAACTCCGCTATAATCGACACCGGACTAATCCGCACCGGACAGCAAATTTGCGAAGTAACTTTCCTAAGCGGAAAATTCAAGGGAAAAACAGCGGAAGGCTGGAATCTTCTTACAGGTTCACTCTCGCAGGACAAGATTTTCCGCCCCGGAGATGTAGCACAATGCATTGTTCATTACAATATTGCAAAAGACGAAACTGAAAACAAAATTATTTCCGTAAATCTGATTGATTATTATCGTCTTCACGGAGAACTTATTCTTGCGCTTGCGTTCGCAGTCTTTCTTGTAGTTTTTGCGGGCGGTGTAGGATTGCGCTCGGTTCTGTCGTTCGTGGTTACAGTTCTTGTCTTATGGAAGATTTTAGTTCCGTTCTACCTTAAAGGATTCAATCCTATTCTTGCCGGATTCATCGTAACCGCCGTTCTTACTTTCTGCATTCTTGCCCTTGTCTACGGATTTGACAGGCGGCTTTTTTCATCTTTCTGCGGAGCAATGCTCGGAATCGGATTTGCGGCAGCACTTTCAGTTATCTGCACAAAAGCCTTCCACATACATGGAGCTGTAATGGCAAACTCGGAAAGCCTTTTGTATTCAGGATACGAATTTCTAAACCTTACAGAAATTTTCATGGCCTCAGTCTGCGTTGGCGCAAGCGGCTCCGTCATGGATCTGAGCGTGGACATCACAAGCGCGGTGAACGAAGTCGTAAAAAACTGCCCCGGAATCTCAAGAAGAAACGCTGTAAAATCCGGACTTGCAGTTGCGCGCGCCGCAATGGGCACAATGACAACAACACTCTTACTCGCCTATTCAGGAAGCTGTATCGCGCTTTTGATGACTTTTATGGCACAAGGAACTCCAGTCTACAACATTCTGAACAACAACCTTGTAGCCTCAGAAATAATAAACACAGTCGCAGGAAGTTTCGGCCTTGCCTCAACTGCGCCGTTCACAGCGTTAGTCGCAGGAACTGTTATTGCACGTAAAGAGCGGTAGCATAAAAAACTCAGTGAGAATTCATCAGAAACTCAGTGAGAATTTTTATTTTCTCAGTGAGAATTTCAAAAAACTCAGTGAGTTTTTAGGGAAAAGTCAGTGAGAATTTGATAAAAAATTGAACTTTAGCAGCACTTATAAAGTCAATTTCTGACTTTTTTTTCGGGTGTGCCCCTCGCTGCGCTCAGGTCGGGCTTTCCGCTGCAATTCGCTTACGCTCATTTCCGCTTCAATCCCTCACACATTCAAGCTCGCAGGCAAGCAGAATATCGTACCGGCTAAAGCCGACAGTTTTTCTGCAGTTTCCTGCCGCTCTCCGCCGGGTTTTTCGGGAAAATCCAAATATTTATAAAATCAAACCTAAACTTTGGGCTTTAAAATCTTATCAAAAAGAACTTGGTTTAATTCTATAAGGTTGATTAAAATTCAAATTCGATCAATATTCTGATATGAACGAATATATGTTTTATACCTTTGAAGGCTTTACTCAATCCCCAAATAAAACTGAGTGTGAAAATTTACAGATACTTGGTTTTGAAAAAGCGGAGAATTTACAAACTGCGAAAAAACAGCTTCTGGCAAATAATGACTGGATTTTAAAATATGGCTTTGATATAGAAAAAATCTTTTCAAAAAAAATTTTTAAAGAACAAACTCTAAATTAAGATAGAACAACAATAGTTTTTCAGTCCATCCCTCATCGCTCAAATCCCTAACGCCCAAATTTTTCAGAATCCTAACTTTTATCTAACAAAACTTTCCGAAAAACTTAACACGACTCTTTTAAAGTTTCTTCAAATCTTATTTTGGAGGATTTTATGAAAGAAACAGTGAAAACGAAGCTTAACACATTCAAGCTGGCTTCGGCTGTGGCGGCTGCGATGCTGCTTGTCGGATTTTCGGGAGCGGCGCACGCGCAGAAAATTGAGAAGGCTCCGTCAGGAAAAGGCAAGGCAAAATATGTTTTTGTTTTTGTGGGCGACGGAATGAGTTATCCGCAAATTCAAAGCGCGGCTTACTATATTGGCAAAGACGCCTTGGGAACTGTTGACGAAACAAAAAAGTCTGGCGACACAAAAGACTCTCCTATTGCAGGCGAGCTCAGTTTTTTTGAATTTCCAGTAGTAGGAACAGCACAGACTTACGACGCGACAAGCTTTGCCCCGGACTCGGCTTCGACAGCGACTTCAATCTTCACCGGTCACAAGACACACTCAGGCTCAATCGGAGTGGACATCACAAAGAAAATCCGCTACGAAACAATCGCAGAGCAGCTCAAAGCGCAGAAAGACTGGAAAATCGGTGTTATTTCTTCTGTAAACTTGAACCATGCGACTCCGGCGGCGACTTACGCGCACGTTGCAAGCAGAAAATCAAACTACGAAATCGGACAGCAGCTTGTTCAGTCTGGATTTGACTATTTCGCAGGCGGCGCGCTCATGGATCCGCAGGACAAGAAAAAAGACAAAGAATCAATTTATTCTCTAGCAGAAAAAGCCGGATATAAAGTATGCTTCAAAAAATCAGAGGCGGAAAAACTTTCAAACGGAGACAAGGCTCTTGTTGTAGCAGAAGATTTAGCAGACTCGGACGCATTCCCTTACGACAACGACCGCGAATCAAAATTCTGGGCTTTGCGCGACTACGTAAAAAAAGGAATTGAAGTTCTGAACAACAAGAAAGGATTTTTCATGATGGTCGAGGGCGGAAAAATCGACTGGGCGTGCCACGCAAACGATGCGCGCTCTTCAATCGCGGACACGCTCGCTCTTTCCGACGCTGTAAAAGAGGCAATCGCATTCTACAACGAGCATCCGAAAGAAACTTTAATTCTTGTAACAGCCGATCACGAGACAGGCGGACTTACAATCGGCTACGCGGGAACCGACTACAATCTTTTCTTCCGAACGCTCGACAAGCAGACAGTTTCATATCAGAAGTTTGATGACGAATACGTTGTGAACTACAAGAAGAATCAGACTCCGCTTGAAGATGTTATGAAAGACGTTGAAAAATGTTTCGGACTTACGCTACCTGGAACCGGAAAGGACAAAGACGGCGGCCTTGCACTCACAGACTACGAATACGGAAGAATCAAAGCCGCATACAAAAAGACAATCGCAAATGACAAAACCCGAAATCAGCAGGAATATGACATTTACGGAACTTATGAACCGCTAACAATCACACTTACTCACATCTTGAACGCAAAGTGCGGAATCGGCTGGACAAGCAACTCTCATACAGGACTTCCGGTTCCAGTTTATGCTCTAGGCTGTGGCCAGGCGGATTTTAACGGATACTACGATAACACCGACATATACAAGAAAATGGCAGCAATAATTGGAATAAAATAAAAATACTAATATATAGAAGAAATTTAAAAATTATAAAAAAATCCTTCGGAATCACAGCGTGCATAAAACAACCATAACTTCCGGAGGATTTTTATTGCCAATGCGAAGTTTTTAAATTTACATCCAATTAATTTTTAATCTTTTGAATTTGTAAGCATTTCAAATGTAACTCCGTACTTTTCAGCAATATCTTTTGCAAAAGAAATTCCTTCCGGCGGCGCAACTTGAACCTTAAAAGTGCGAGCACCGTTTTCCGCTTTTACAATCAATGAAGCAGCTTTGAATCCGCCCTCTCCATCGTTTTCCGAAGTTTCCGCATTTATTTCGTCCAAATCAAAAGCAAGTTTATGCATATGCGTGTTATAAATTGTACGAACACCTTTTTTCAAAATTGCACGAACAGAATCTTTTGCAATGTAAAATCCTTCCTCAAACGAAGTAGTGGAATAAGTTTCATTCATCAAAAGTAAACTTGATTCCGTACTTGCAGAATACATTTCCTTAAAACGTTTACATTCTTCGCCAAGCCGCCCCAAATCCATTGTTTTGTCTTCATCTGCAGGAAAATGCGTATAAATCGAATCAACCGGATTAAAAACAAAACTTTCGCCGGGAACATAAAGCCCCGCTTGCGCAAGCACAAACAAAAGCCCAACCGCTTGTGTAAACGTTGTTTTTCCGCCGCGATTTGCGCCAGTAAAAATGTAAACAAGATGATTTTTATCAAAATCCAAATCGTTTGAAACAATTTCTTCATTTGCAGAACAATCTTGCAAACCGTTGTTTTCCGAAATATTTTTTTCCTCTGCAATTTTTATTCCGCTCTGCAAATTATTTCCGCCTTCAAAAGCAGAAAGCAATTTAAAATTGTAAACACTTTTTGCGCTCATAAAATATTTTGCCTTTCCCAAAGCAATCTCCGGTTTGCAAAATTTAAATCCCTTCGCCTGCATTCTTTTAATATATTCCGCAAACCTGATATAAAACACAAACTGCGGAATCAAATCTGTAATATCTGTAACCGGAAGATAAACATATTTTTTAAGCACAGTTTTTAATTTATGCACAATTCCGCTGATCATAGAATTTGCAATTTTATCCATATAAAATGTTGAATTTTCAACGCGAGGGTCATTTGAACCAGATATCGAAAGAATTTTTTCAAAAATATCAGTTTTATGCGCTTCTATCGGAATAAATTTATAATCATCATTCCAATCAGAATTTTCATTTATAGAATCTTTTTCCGCAACTTTAGAAATAAACTGCCCGATTGCCGCAGATTTTGTAAATTCTTTTTTATTAAAAGAAACAAGTCCGATTCCGTGCGCTTCAAATTTTTCATTCAAATTTACACCCAAAGTCACACTTTTTAAATTTTTAGTTGAAGCCTTTAATTCAAGAATATCTTTTTTAAGTTCAGAAAATCCGTTGTCGTTATACAGTTTGTTCACATAATCTTTTAAATTATTCAATCCTTCAGACTTTAAAGTAGAAGAAGAAAGACATTTATAAATTGCTTCTATCGATTGAATATATGCATTGATTTCTTCCAAACGATGCAAAAGTTCCCATGCAGAATTTGTTTCTTCAAAATGTCCGGAAAATCCGCTGAATTGTTTTTCATAATTGATTTTTTCAAGTTGTTCTATAAGAGCAGCGCTCATTCCCGGATTTTCAAAAATATCATCAAAAACTTCTATTCTGTACGCAGAAACTTCTGGATTATCCGTCATTTTTTGAAAAATTTGACTGAAACTAAAACGTTCTTCTCTTTTTTCTGTTACTTTTTCACAAATAAATTCAATTCCCAAATCATGAAAAGCAACATCTGAAAGTTTTTTAAAATTTTCTTCACCGAAAGGAAACAAAAGATTGATTTTTGAACTTGGCATATCTCTAGTGTAGCAGAAATTTATATTATTTAGTAAGATGAAAAATATGTTCAGTTGCGATTTATTCGCACATAAGGAAAAAAAATGTCATTATTACAAAGTATTTTATTAGGAATTTTACAAGGAATTGCAGAATTTCTGCCGATTTCTTCCAGCGGACATTTAGCCGTTGTTCAGAACCTTTTCGGACTTGATGAAGTTCCATTGCTTTACGATGTCTTCCTGCACTTAGCAACTTTACTTGCTGTTTTCATTTATTTCAGAAAAACAATCTGGAAACTTTTAAAAGTTTTCGGACGTTTTATAGCTCGCCGCCCCGCTCCTGCAGAAGTTGATATGAATGATTTGCTCTGCGGAACAGAAGAACGCGGAAGAAAAACGATTGTCGCTCTGATTGTTTCGACCGCAATTACCGGCGCAATCGGTATTTTAACAAGCAAACTGATTCCTGAACTTTCAATAAAAGTTACTTGCGCCGGATTTATCGTTACGGCTTGCTTTCTTGTTCTTTCTTCACTAATCGAGCGCAAAGAAATCGCAAAAAAACAGGCGCAAATCGCAGCCGGCAAAGAGCAAATCCCTTCAAAAGGCATTTCCGTTCCTCAAGCGGCAATAATCGGTTTTATGCAAGGCGTAGGAACTTTGCCTGGAATAAGCCGCTCTGGTTCCACAATTGCAGGCGCGCAGTTCTGTGGCGTTGAACGTGCTGCCGCCGGAGAATATTCGTTTCTTGTTTCAATTTTTGCAATTTTAGGTGCATTCGTTCTTGAACTAAAAGATTTAAAAGAAGTCAGCTCATCTATCGGCGCTTCTACGGTAATTGCAGGTTGCATAGCCGCATTCGTGTTCGGATATTTTGCACTCGCTTTTCTTATGAAAATAATAAAAAAAGGCAAACTTGAATGGTTTGCCGCATATTTAATTCCAATCGGAATTTTGGGATTAATTTTTCTAAAATAATTTTTTTTAAAAAGCCGCTTTATCTTTCGCCAAGACTTGCCATTTTAAAATAGCCTGTAAGAAAATTATAAAAATTTTCAACATGGCTATTTTCCGCCTTGTTTTTTTTACAAGTAATTAAAATATCGCGGCTGCACGCAGGTTTTGAAATCTTTAAAAGATTCACTTTTTTACTATCCAGCGCGCCCCATGAAAATTCCGGCCAAAAACCAATTCCAATATTTGCTGCAATCATATTTTTTACAGCGGCAGGACTATCACTTTCAAAAATTATGTTTGGTTTAATTCCGGCATCTTCGCAATATTTGTCGCAGATAGAGCGCAACTGCTTTGAACCAAGCAAAGAAATAAATCCCCACTTTTTGCAAATATCTTTAATCTCTTCAAGTGTTATTTTCTTTTTTCCTTTGAATTCCTGAATATTCGGAACCGCCAAATAAATTTTTTCCGTGCATACAAACCTTAAATCTGAAGATTTGGTATTTTCTTTTTCATTAAAAAACACCTTTGTTGTTACACGAATATCATCCAATTCATTTTTTTCATTCTGATGCAGTTGAATACGAAGTTCATCATCTATTTTTTGATATTCAATTATGGCTTCTGTAACAAGCGAAGAAGCGGCAAGAACATTAAGATGAATTGTAGCGTTTTCCGTTTTTGCCATTTCTTTAAGATTACCAGGAAGTTCACTAAGATTTTTTAAAAGCGGTTCAACTTTTTCATAAAAATACTTGCCGTAAGGCGTAAGAACAATATTTCTTCCTTTTGAAACAAAAAGCGGAACTTCCAATTCATTTTCCAACCGATGAATAGACTGTGTTAAAGCGGGTTGCGCTATATGCAAAATTTCTGCACTGCGCGTTACATGCTGAGTTTTTGCGACTTCCAAAAAATATCGCAATTGTGTAAGTTCCATTTACACTCCTTATCAATTTTCACTTATCCATAATTTAAGAGTTATGAATATACAAAATATCAATATTATAAAATTATTAATTTAATAAAAAAGATATATTAGATATTATTAATAATATTCTGTATTCTTATAAACGTAAAGAGGTTATAAAAATGGCAGAAATACTTGAGTCAGTTATGCTTATTTGTTTTGGACTTTCATGGCCAATCAACGTTTGGAAGAACATCAAATCAAAAACAGCAAAGAACATGAGTTTGAAATTTGTTCTTTTGATTATTACTGGTTACATTGCAGGTATTGTTGCAAAACTTTCTAAAGGCGCTGTAAATTATGTTCTTGCAGTTTACATTATCAACCTTGCAATTGTAAGCGTAAATGTTGTGGTTTACTTTATAAATAAACATTACGACCAGCTTAAAGAACTTAACGCTATGCAAAAGCCGGCCGGAATTGTAGCGTAAAGTTCAATTAAATAAACAGAAAAAATTTAACCCAGAACATCAAATTTATATTTAGAATCCATTGCCAAAACAGATTTGACAATGGATTTTTTATCATATAAATTGATTATATGACAGAAAAAGAAAAAATGATTTCCGGCCAGCTTTATGACTCTTCTTCGCCGGATTTACTTAAAATGAGAACAAAAGCGCATAAACTTTGTACTGATTATAATAAAACTTACGAAACAGAAGCAGAACAAAGAACAGAAATCTTAAAAGACCTTATTCCAAATCAAGGAGAAAATCTTTACCTTCAAGGTCCTATTCAATTTGATTATGGCGAATTTACAACGTTCGGAAAAAATTGTTACGCAAATTTTAATCTTGTGATTTTGGACTGCGCGCCCGTAACAATTGGTGATGACGTTTTTTTTGGACCAAACTGTTCTGTTGTTACGCCGGTTCATCCGCTATTAAATGAAGAAAGAAAACAAAAAACTAAACCTGACGGAACTCTTTACACAGCAGAATATGCAAAACCCATAAAAATAGGCTCAGGTTGCTGGCTTGCTTCCAATGTAACAGTTTGCGGAGGCGTAACAATCGGAGAAAATTGCGTAATAGCCGCAGGAAGTGTTGTTACCCGCGATATTCCGCCAAACAGTTTGGCAGCGGGAGTTCCATGCAAAGTAATTCGCCAACTTAGCGAAAAAGACAGCATCTTAAAACAACACTGAAATCAGCAGACAAAAAAGGGCGTTGCGGGAAAAAATGTGTTTTTCCCGCAGAGGGGATAGCACGCAACGAAGTGCGGGCGCAAGGGGAGCCTTCCCCTTCCTGAAAATTAATAAGTTACTTCGCCGTCGTGTTTTAACAAAGATGAAGTTGATACTCCGCTAATCTGCGAAATTTCTTTTAAAAGTTCATTTTCGTTTTTATCTTCGGTTTTCAATTCCAGCACTAAATCTGTACGATTGTTTGCAAGCGAACAAGATTTTACTGCAAAATTTTTGCAATATTTTTCTACAACGGCAGACACCTTTTCTTCAATATCATAGCCGTCGCCGCTAACCAAAAGAATTTTCGCAGCTTTTGCAACAGGAATTTTTTCAAAGACAATTAAAGCAATTGTAATAATAAATGAAAGCGCAAATGCTATTTCTGCCTGTCCTGCACCGGTAATAATTCCGCAAGAAATCGACCAAAACAGAAATGTTAAATCCATAGGATCTTTTACAGCCGTTCTAAAACGAACAATAGAAAGAGCGCCGACCATACCAAGAGAAACTACAACATTTGACTGCATTGTAAGAATAATTCCCGCAGTAATCAAATTTATTACCGCAAGCGAAATATTAAAATTCTTTGAATAGAAAGTTTTTCTTGTCAGTATTCTATACGCCATAAAAATATAGATAGAAAATATTGCAGAAATTGCAAAAACAATCAGAATATTTTCCGGTGTCATATCGTAGCGGGAAAAACCTTGAATAAAAGATTTCTTAAAAACGTCCTTGAATGTTGTCATAGAAAAACCTCACTTGTGTCATTATATTTTCTGCACAAATAATATTTTGAAAATGAACTTTGTCTAAGCAAAGTTGTTTGTAGCAAGGAAGAAATATAATCTGGCAAAAGCTCATCAAATTTTACTTCCATCATATTAACGTTTCGGGCCATAACCGGGCGGAACGCTGTTTTTTCGCTAAAAAAGCCTTTTATATCAGAAGAACTGCGGATATTGCGGTCAAAAGTAACGCGAACATTTCCAATCTTGTAGACATATGGAACTCTTTCATAAGCGACTATACAAACAGGTTTTAAACCTGAATATTGCATTTTTGAATATAGTTTTTTCAAAAGATATGGCGATTCATTTGTAATTTCCGGAATTTTGCCGTCCATTATTGTTTCGCAATCTTCTTTTGAAATAGGGCAAGAATGTTTTAGCGTTTTTCCGTTTTCTTTTTGCTTTAATTCAAGCGATATTCTTTGCGAGCTGCAATTATAAATTCTGATTCTGAATTTTTCGCGCGGATCCGTGCCGTCTTCATTTTCGTGATAGCAAGTATTATACATATCGTCAAAATAAATACTTCTTATTGAATAGCAACCTTTTTCGCCAGTATGCGAATCCAATGCAAGAACAGAACTTACACGTTTTTCCAAAACTGCAAGAACTATCTCTGGTGAAACATATTTATATTCATGCCTAAACTTACTCATTCGCCCTTTTATAAATAGTTTAAAAATAGACAATCTAAAAATAAACTATTATTACAGACAATTCTACAGAAATTTAACAATTTAGTAAATAAATTTGAATAATTATTTTTCTCTTTTAATTGCTTTTTTGCAAACATGCTTTATAATAATAAAGTTATATGATTTCAGATAAAGATACAAAAAGACGAAGAATCCTTTGTGCAATATTAATTTTTTCTATGGCGCTCTTATTTATTATCAGTGCATTAAATCAGATTACAATTGAAAAATGTTATAGTTTGAATATTCCAGTTTTATTAATTTCCACAGAAAACAACAAGCCGATTACAAGAAAAGATAAATACCGGGACGCGACTTATGAACTTGGCAATTATCACGGAAAATGCAAAATTCGAGGGCATGGAAACACAACTTGGGAAACACGCGACCTTGGTAAAAAGCCATATCTTTTGAAATTAGAAAATTCCGTGCCGCTTTGCGGTTTGAACAGCGGAAAAAAATGGATTTTAATGGCAAACGCAGCCGACAAGTCTATTTTTAGAAATTATTATGCAGAAAACTTAGCGTCGAACGTTTGGAACAATTTCAAATGGACTCCAAAAAGTCAATTTATAACGCTTGTTATAAACGGAAAATACGCCGGATTTTACGCTCTTACAGAAAAAGTTGACATGGAAAGCGGCCGCCTTTTAGATTACTGCGGAGAAGGTTCTTTCTTAGCATGTGTAAACAGCCGAATGGACAAAGATTATAATTTTATTACAAACGAAGGTGTTAAAATCAGCATAAGATCTCCAAAAGCAGACGAAAACACTTATGCAAAATGGCGAAAAATCTTACAGTCTTTTGAAGATAAAATTTATTCAGATTTGGAATGGAATGAAAATGAACTTGGAAAATATTTGGATTTACAGTCATTTATAGACTGGTTTTTAATAAATGATTTTTCTAAAAATCATGACGCAAGATTCCAATCATCTTGCTTTATGTATTATGATACAGCCACAGAAAAACTTTATATGGGACCAATCTGGGACTTTGACCTGGCTTTTGGAAATATTACTTGGGACAATTGCGAAAAAACAACAGATTTTTGGGTAACCACAAACGGTTGGTATAAAGAATTATGGAAAAGAAACGAATTTAAGCAGGCTCTAAAAAATCGTTGGAATGAAAAAAAATCTGAACTTGCAAAATCTTCTGAATTGTTGAACAGCCAAGCGGAACTTTACAAAAAATCAATAGACTTGAACAACCGTGTTCATCCAGCTTTTGGAAAAAGACGCTGGCCACACACAAAAGGATGGCAAAAAAGAAAAACTCACAATTCAGAAATTCAATATCTTACTAATTGGATAAATGAACGTTACGCTTGGTACGACAAAGCAATAAACGAACTTTAGATTTCCGTTTGACTAGACCTTACTGTTTCCATTAAAATTAGTAAGTTATGGAAGTTTTTCTTGGTATATCTGCAGCAGACGGAACAGGAATTGGTCCTGCTTTTAGAATTCCGGACCCTGTAAAACGTGCAATTTCTCAAAAGAAAATTAACTCTTCTCTAATAGAGGAAAGTTGGAACCGTTTTGAAGATGCTCTTCAAAAGGTTAGCGCAGATGTTTCTGAAAAGCTAAAAGAGCTTCCAAAAGATAAAAAGACTGATGTTCAGCGTGAAATTTTTGAAACTTACATTTTAATGCTGGCCGATCCGGTTTTTAAAAAAGAAGTCCGCGAATTTTTTGAAAAAAATCTCTTCAATATCGAATATACAATAAACTTAAAAGCGGAAGAATACGCTTCTCGCCTGCGCAATGCCGGAAACGACTATCTTGCAGAACGCGCACAAGACATTACGGATATTTTTGGCCGCGTTTTAAACGAAATGTTGGACATTCATCCGTTTGATATTTCCCAAGTTCCAGACGGAAGTGTAATTGTTGCAACAACCTTAAGTCCAACGGATACTATCGTTCTTTCAAAAAAGAAAATCGCAGGACTTGCCTTAACAGAAGGCGGACTTTCCAGCCATGTTGTAATTCTTGCAAGAAATTTTGGAATTCCTACTGTTGTTGGGCTAAACAGCAAAAGTCTTTTTCAAAAAATTAAAAACGGCGAAACTGTTATTATTGACACAGAAATTGGCGAAATTCTTGTAGAACCGGATGAAGAAACTTTAAATCAATTTAAAAATAAAATTCAAACAGAACAAACTGAACAGGAACTTTTAAACGAATATCTTGAAAAACCTGCGCTTTCTAAAGATGGCGTAAAATTCAATATTTTTGCAAATATCGGCTCAACAGAAGAAGCGGCTCTTGCTGTAAAGTACGGAGCAGACGGAATTGGTCTTTTCCGAACAGAATTTCTTTTTATGAGCATGGCAGACGGTTCTCCACACATTTCTGCGCGTTCCGTAAACGAAGATGAACAATTTGAAGCATACAAAACAGTTTTGCAAACAATGAACGGAAAACCTGTTACAATACGAACGCTCGACGCCGGTGGCGATAAATTTATCAATTCTGTTGATATGCCGCATTTTGAAGAAAAAAATCCACTGATGGGAATGAGAGCAATAAGACTTAGCCTTGCTTATCCACAAATTTTAAAAACCCAGCTAAGAGCCTTGTACAGAGCAAGTATTTACGGCAATTTGCGGATAATGCTTCCGCTTATAACTTCTACAGAACAAGTTGAACAATGTCTTGAAATCGCAAAAGAAGTTCGCAAAGAATTAAAATCTGAAAATATAAAAATAAATGAAAATGTTCCAATCGGAATAATGATAGAAACAGCAGCAGCCGCACTTACAAGCGACTGCCTTGCAAAAGTAAGCGACTTTTTTTCGTTGGGAACAAACGATTTAACGCAATACACGCTTGGTATTGACCGCGAAAACTCAAATGTAAGCGAACTTTACGATGAATTCAACCTTGCTGTTTTGCGACTCATAAATATGACAATTGTAAACGCTAAAAAAGAAAATATTCCACTTTCTGTCTGTGGCGAAATGGCAAGCCGTCACGACAGTATTCTTGTACTTGGCGGAATGGGAATCAGAAACCTTAGTATGGGGCCAAAAATGATTTCCAAAGCAAAAAAATTGCTTTCGCAGTTCACAATCGCTGAGCTTCAGGCGATTTCTTCAAAAAAATTAAACAGACTTTAAAGGTGAAAAATGGATAAAAAAGACATTTCAAATGAAGAATTAGATTCTCTTGAAGAAACAATAGATGATTCTACAGAAGAACGTTTTAACGGTGTTGCTATAAAAAAATATGACGGAACGCCTCTGCTTGTAATTGCCGGTCGTCCGAATGTTGGAAAATCAACCTTATTCAACAGACTGATGCAGCGTCGCCTTGCTATTGTAGATCCAACTCCTGGTGTTACCCGCGACCCTGTAGAAGGAACCGCTATGATAAACGGAAAACCCGTTCATCTTATGGATACCGGTGGTTACAAACTTACACGCAAGCAAGGAACAATGGAAGCCGTTCTTGACGACTTAGTTGTTGAACGCTCCCTTGAAATGATAAAAAAAGCGGACTTAATTCTTCTTTTATTGGATGCAGAACACATTACACCGGAAGATGAAGAATTTATTCAGGAAGTGCGACCTTATTGGAATAAAGTTGTTGCAGCCGTAAATAAAACCGAAGGCGGAAGAAACGAAAGTCTTGCATGGAATTTTGCTCAATTCGGATTCAAAAAGATGTTTTTTATTTCCGCCCAACACGGAGACAACATCTCTGAACTTACAGAATATTTAACCTCCCGAATGGATTTCTCAAAAGTAAAAGAAATTTCTTCTGAAGAACCAATAAAAATTGCAATAATGGGAAAACCGAATACAGGAAAATCAACGCTTTCCAACAGATTAACCCACACAAATGCTTCAATTGTTTCAAACTATGCCGGAACAACACGCGACACCGTAGAAGGAGAGTTTGAATTCGGCGGAAAAAAATTTAAAGTTTTGGATACAGCCGGAATTCGCAGAAAAGCAAAAGTTCATGAAAACGTTGAATATTATTCTGTAAACCGCGCAATAAAAACTTTGGATCGCTGCGATATAGTCTTTCTTATGATAGATGCGGTTGAAGGTCTTGCAGAGCAAGATAAAAAAATCTGCAATTTAGCATATGAACGCGGCCGCGGAATTATTTTTGTACTGAACAAATGGGATTTAAAAGAAGATCAGAGCAAAAAAGCTATAAAGGACACTAAAAAGTGGATAAACATAATGTTCGGGCAAATGGAATACGCTCCAATATTAACGCTTTCCGCTCTTGAAGGCACAGGAATAAAAGATTTGCTAAAAGAAGCAATTGATGTTTACTCTCAGCTTAACAAAAAAATTCCTACAACCTCACTGAATATGGCGCTAAAAGACTGGCTTTTCAAGTATCCGCCGCCGGCAAGCAAAACCGCTCATTTTAAAATTCGCTATATGACACAAAAAAGCGCAAATCCTGTAAATTTCATAATTTTCGCAACTCGCCCGGAAGTTGTTCCAGAAACGTACATAACTTACCTAAAAAATCGAATTCGCGAAGATTTGGGATTCAGTAAAATTCCAGTTCAACTGGAAATGAAAGCAAGCCGCAAAAAATGGGAAGACAGGGATTTTAAATAGCAATGTATTCTATTGGTCAAGTTGAAGAACTTACAGGTGTAAAGGCTCACGTTTTGCGCTATTGGGAAGAAATTATTCCCGGTTTTGCGCCTCAAAAAGATATTGGCGGCCGCAGAATCTATTCGCAACGCGAGCTGGAACTTGTAATGCGATTAAAATACTTGATTTACGAAAAAAAGTTTACAATCGAAGGTGCGCGCGACCAGTTGATTAGCGAAGTTGATGCTGTAAATGATAATGCAGAACTAATAAAACAAATCAGCGAGTTAAGAAAAGATTTAACAAATTTATATTTTGAAGTAAAAAATGAAAACACAAAAAAATAATGTAAAAACTGAAAATGAAAAATGGTACAATCATTTTTCAGAAAAAAAATCCTCTAAAATTTCTGCTGAAAAAAACAAACGAAAAGAATTCAATAAAAGCAGAGACAAATATTTTGATGAAAAAAGACGCGGAATAGACAAAAAAAACAAAATTTTGGAAACTGAAAAAAACACTTTTAAGAGCGAAAATTCTAAAAAAATCGATGCAAAAATTGAAAAACAATCAAATATGTTCGATTTTAATAAACTTTCCAAAGATGCTTTATATGTGCTTGAAAATTTCGATCAAATCGTACAAGGAATTCGTCCGCTAAACAGCAAGCAAGTTCAAAATCTTCCGAAAGATATAAAAACTCTTTCCCACCAGCTTACAGACGAACGGGAAACGCGCCGTGCAGGTTATATGAACGCAAATCATGAACTTTCCGCTTATGTCCGATATTTTGCCTGGTGGAATCTTGTACGACTAACCCGCGTTTTTGCAAACCTACCGACTTCTGCATTTAATCTGAACGACAATGACGTTCTGCTGGATATCGGTTCCGGCCCCTTTACAGTTATAATTGCGCTGTGGCTAAGCCGCCCGGAACTTCGCAATAAAAAACTTACAGTCTACGCAATGGACATTTCGCAAAGTACAATGTCTTTGGGCGAAGATTTATATCTTTCTGTTGCAGCAAAAACGCCGCCATCAAATAAAAATGCAGAATCACATTGGAATATAATCCGCGTAAAGGGCGGAATTGGAACACCATTAAGAAAAAAAGTAAATTTTATTACTTCCGCAAATATGTTTAATGAACTTTATCAAAAAGATCATGAAGCTCCGGAAGAAATCGCAAACAGACAAATTCAAAATCTTTTAAACTATGCAGATAAACGCTGTTCATTTTTTATTGCGGAACCTGGAATGCCTGTTGCAGGCCGTTTCATCAGTCTTATGCGCGAACGTTTTATAAAAAACCAAAACTTAATAATTGCACCTTGTCCCCATCAGGGAAAATGTGCAATGGACGGAAATCATGCCCGTTACGGCGGAAGTGCAAAATGGTGTAATTTTTCGTTCTCCACTGAAAACGCGCCAAAAAAACTTTTAAAACTCTCAGAGCAATCCGGACTTCCAAAAGAACGTGCTGTAATAAGTTTTATTTTTGCAACTTCAAAAGCAGACGAAACAAAGAATAACATCAATGAAGAGTATTTGAAAAACACTGCAAGCAATATAACTGTCGTTTCTGATCCAATTTGGATTCCTGAACACAAAACTGGATTTTATTCTTGTTCTGAAAAAGGAATGATTCTTTTGATAAATTCAACAGGAAAGAATATAAAATCCGGAGAAAAAATAAAAATGTCTATGCTAAAAAACATAGACATTTTAGAAAAAGATAAAAAATCAGGCGCAATTAAAATAAACGTTTAGCAAATATCTTTACATTCACATTCAGAAACAAATGCCGCCGCGCCTTCGCCAACGTACATTTCGTGCAATTTTTTCATAACTTTGGAAATTGCCGGAACGTATTTATCTTCAATATAAATTATAAACAAAACGTTAAGCTGCGGCCAAATTGCATCACCAAGTTTTGGATTTGTATTTCCCGCACCCATTACAGCATCTATTTTTGTATATTTACACTGAATATTCGCTCGTCTGCATTCACGTTCGTATAACTGCAAAAAATCCGATTCTATGGCCTGTGTAAGAACAACTTCAACTCTTTTCATTATTCATTTCCTCCATCTTCCGGATTATTTCCTGAATTTTCATCAGAATCTGAATCTTCTGTTTTTTCAGATTTAATCTTTTTTAATTTCTCTTCCAAAACTGTAACAATTCTTTTCTGACCACGAGTTTTTCGTTCTTCAGCTTTTAGTTCTTTTTCAATTTTTGGTTCTTCTCTTAAATCTTCTTCAAGTTGGGCAAGACGCTTTTCTTCACCCTTTCTATTAAAGATGAAATAAATTACAGGCATTACAAACAATGTCATCAAAGAACCAAAAGTCATACCTCCAAGAACTGTAAGACCAATCGGCTGAGTCATAGAACCAGTTTCGCCAGGGAAGAATGCCATAGGAATCAATGAAGTTACAGTTGTCAAAGTAGACATCAAAATTGGTCGCAAACGGCTTCTTGCAGATTCAATACAAGCCTCTTTTAATGCGTAACCACGCTTTCTTAAAAGATTTGTGTAGTCAACCAAAACGATACCGTTATTTACAATCGTTCCTACCAAAACCAACATTCCGACTACAGAAACAATATTCAACATTGTACCTGTAATCAAATAAATAAAGATTACACCAATGAATGAAAGCGGAATTGTAAAAAGAATGATGAACGGATCTTTAAATGATTCAAACTGACTTGCCATTACAGCAAATACAAGTAAAACCGCCATAATAATAATTACGCTGAATTTCTGAACAGATTCAATCATATCTTCAAAAGCACCTTCATACGTAACTATAACTTTTTCATCAAGAACTACATTTCTTCGAACAGCATCTGCAATAGAATCCTGAACTTTATTAATTGAAATTCCCAATTTTGGTTCAATAGAAAGTCTAACTGTTCGCGTTTGATTTTCGCGGTTAATCGTTACCGGCGCAAGAGCTTCTTCATAGTGCGAAAAGTTAGAGAAAGGTATTCTGTTTCCCATTGAATTGGCAACATAAATGTTTTCCAAATCGCCGAATTTCTGTTTGTCGTCTTCATCAAGACTTACAACAATATCAATCTGGGTTCCGTTATCATCATAACGGCTTGCAGTCTGACCATTTATCGCAGCATTAAGTTCTGCTCCCGCTCCATACGCTGTAACACCAAGTTCATACATACGGTTTCGATCAAGATTGATTTTCAACTGCGGAAGTCCATCTTCCAAATCCGTTGTAATTTCGTTTACAAAGTCTGAACAGTTTTCTTTAATTACTTTCTGAATTTCCTTAGATGTTGCGCGCGCCAAATTAAGGTCATCAGAACGAATTACAACATCAATCGCTGAACTTGCAAAACCCATACCAGAACCAAACGTAAATTGCGCACCCGGGAAAGAATTAAAGTATTTGCGGCACTTTTCTTTTGCAGATTTTTCATTATCGTAACCAGGCAGTCGTTCATGTTCAGGATAAAGCGAAATTCTAAGTGTTGCAGTATTTGAATCAGATGCGCTGGCCATCATTGTTGAACCACCAACAGAAGTGATTGAATACTTTACACCTTTCAAATCTTTCATAACATTAGCCTGGAACTGCTGAATAACTTCGCGCGTATATTCAAGTGTAGTTCCCTTTGGCATTTCCAAAGAAACAGAAACTGAAGTAGAAGACTGTTCCGGCATAAAAATAAATCCAATAACTTTTATGAGCGAAATTGAACCAACAAAAAGAACAATAAGCGTAATAATTACAACTTTTCTGTATTTAAGAACTTTTTCAACTCCAGAAGCGTAAGCATTGTCAAGCCATGTAAAAAAGCGGCTCATCAATCCATCAAAACCCTGAAGCCATTTTGGCATTTTTCTTTCAGACTGCTTTTCAATAACAAGATACTTAGAAGAAAGAACCGGAACAAGAACTGCGGCAACAAGCAATGAACACAGCAAAGAGAAAATAATTGTAAAAGCAAAAGAAGTAAATAATTTTCCCATCATTCCAAGCATCTTCTGGAACATAATCATCGGCAAAAAGATACAAACAGATGTCAATGTAGAAGATGTAATTGCTCCAAGCATTTCTTCAGAACCAAGAATTGCAGCAACATCTGACTTTGCATCACGCTCGCGATAACTGAAAATATTTTCCAAAATTACAATTGAGTTATCAACAAGCATACCAATACCCAAAAGCAATCCGGACAAAGTCATCATATTAATTGTAAGTCCACAGAAATACATTAATCCAAGCGTAATAAGAACAGAAATTGGAATTGCAATCGCAATAATAAATGTACTCTTAAATGAGCGAAGGAATATGTACAAAACAATTACAGCAAGCAAAATTCCCTGCCAAAGAGAATTCAATACATCTTTGATTGTGTTATTAATATCATCAGTTGTGTTGTAAGCTTCAATAATTTCAACATCTTTTGGCAGCTCTTTAAGAATCTTTGTTATTTGAGAGCGACATTCCTCCGCAGTCGCAACAGAGTTCTTTCCCGACTGCTTTTGAATCATCAGCATTACGCAAGATTTTGTTCCAATATACGCTTCGGAAGTAACATCTTTGTAACCTTCATAAACATTCGCAATATCCCGCAAAAGAATAGGAATAAGCTCTCCGTTTGCATTTGCTTTGTAAGTTACAACCGTACCTTTTATATCTTCAACAGATTCATAAGTTCCCTCTGCCGAAATTGTATAGTTTGTATCACCCTGTGCAATCTGACCGCCGGAACTAGTAATATTCTGCGCACCAATCATCTGACAAATCTGTGTAATTGTAAGCCCGTAAGCATCAAGTCTGTCGCGAGGAACTTCTACTTTAATACATTTTTCGCTATTTCCTACAAGACTTGCAGAAGCTACACCGTCTATTTGCTCAAGTCGCGGCTGAATAATGTCTTCCACATAAGAACTTAATTCCTCTGGTGTTCGCGAACCAGAAACAACAAGTCCCATAATAGGCATCATAGAAGGATCCATCTGGAAAATAATCGGCGAATCTGCTGTATCCGGCAAATAATTGCGGATCATATCAATTTTATCGCGAATATCCGCTTTGGCTTCATCCAAATTTGTACCATATTCAAATTCAAGAATAACCATCGAAGTTCCAGTCATTGACCGAGAATTCATTTTTTTCAAACCCGTAACGCTGGAAAGAGAACTTTCCATTGTTCGCGTTATGCTTTTTTCAGTTTCTTCCGGACCGGCATTAGAATAACCTGTATAAACGATAATATATGGAATATCCATATCCGGATACAAATCTATCGGCAAAGTTGCTGTACAGTAAATACCAAGCAATGTAGCAAGAATAAAACATATTAATGTTGTTACAGGCTTTTTTACTGCTATTTTAGAAACAGACATTTAAATCTCCCATAAAATAAAAATGTTGCAAATACACTATGCAGAATTCACCAATTTCAAACGGCTTCGCACAGCATATAAATCAAATTCCGTTTTTCACCAAAATTCAATTATTCAACTATAGAAACAACATTTACTTTTGAACCATCAGTTAAAAGAGCCTGACCCTTTATAACAACCAAATCACCAGGAGTAATTCCCATTTCAATTTCCTGCTTATCATCAACGCGAATACCCTTCTTTACAGGACTTGCTTTTACAGTATTAGTAAGCGGATCAATGATATAAACGATATCTTCCTCGTTGCGAGTTACAATTACATTATCAGGAATTACAATAGTATTTTTCTTTGTATCGGTTACAAGTTTGATTCTCGCATACATACCAGCTTTAAGGCGCGAATCAGTCGGAGTTTGAACAAGTTTAATTCCCAAAGTTCTGGAACTTGTATCCAAAACAGGATCAATTTCTACAAGAATTGCCGGAAATTTTTCACCAGGAAAAGCGTCAAAACTAAGTTCTGCTTTCTGTTTCATCGCAATACGGCTTACAAAACGTTCCGCAACATTCGTTTTTACTTCCAAAGTTCCAGTTGAACTGATTTTTCCAACCGGCATAGAAGCTGCAACAGTCTGTCCAATATTGTATGGAAAAGAAGTGATTGTTCCCGCAACCGGAGCTTTTATCGGACTGTTTTTATAATCCATTCCAGGGCGGCTTGCATCAACTTCACAAAGAACCTGATCTTTTTTTACTTTGTCGCCAACCTTTACTAAAATTTTAGAAATTTTACCACTCTGAACATCCGGGTAAATATCAACACTGGAAGCCGTCTGAACATTTCCGCCGAATTCAAGATAATCATCAAGATTTCTAGGAACCGCTTTGTAAGCATTTACCGCAAAAACAGTTTCTGCATCCGCTTGAGCAGTTTCTTCTGAACTTTTTTTATTACAACTAAAAAGTACTGTAGAAACCAAAAGCACAGCCCCTGCAACTGCAATCAATTTTGTAGATTTCATATTTATCTCCTAGTTT
>CAYXDA010000005.1:0-30398 GCA_964463615.1 uncultured Treponema sp. | reverse complement strand
ACAGACTTAAGCGCTTTTGAAAGTTCCTGCGTATCCACCTCGCGCAAAACTTTTTGAATTGCGCGGTCGTCGAGCATAACAATATCTTCGAAAACGAACATTCGCTTTTTGATTTCTTCCGCCAAATCCGGATCGTCTTCTTCCAAAGATTCAATAATAGCCTTCTCTGAAGAACGGTCTACAAGGTTCAAAATTTCAACGATAGATTCTACACCGCCGGCCGCAGTGTAATCTTCGCTGGAAAGCGTTGAAAGTTTCTTTTCAAGAACCCGCTCTACTTCTCGCAAAACATCAGGACTTGTACGGTCCATTGTAGCAAGACGCTTTGAAACTTCCGGCTGCATTTCTTCCGGAAGATTCTGCAATATAACCGCCGCCTTTCCAGGTTCCAAATAAGCCAAAATCAAGGCGATAGTTTGCGGATACTCCTGCTGAATAAAGTTCAAAAGATGCGCCGGATCTGTCCTACGAATAAAGTCGAACGGACGAACCTGCAGACTGGAAGTAAGACGGTTGATAATATCAATAGCTTTCTGCGATCCCAACGATTTTTCCAAAAGTTCGCGCGCATAGTCAATACCACCAGTTGTAATAAAGTTCTGCGCATTCATCATTTCCTGAAATTCTTCAAGAACCGCATCTTTATATTCCGCATCAACAGTTTCCAGACGGGCAATTTCAAAAGTCAAGGTTTCAACTTCGTCTTCGCGCAAATGCTTCATTACTTCAGAGGAAACATCAGAGCCCAAAGAAACCAGAAAAATAGCGGCTTTCTGTCTTCCCGTAAGACTTTTATAATCTTTTTTATCTTTTTTTGAAGATGAGCCGGCAGGTTTCAAACTGCCAGGTTTAGGAATCGGTTTCGGATTTGCTTTCGGTGCTTCATCTGCCATATACTACTCCTCCATAAGCCATGTTCTAATAAGCATAGCAACATCTTCCGGGTGTTCTTTTGCCATGTTGATTGCATTTTCCTGAAGTTCTGCACGTCGGCTTTCTTCAACAGACATTGTAACAGTCTGCGCTTCATCCTTTGCATCCCAAAGAGCCTGTTCACGCGCAAGCTGCTGCTGTTTCAACAGTTCCTCTTCCCGTGCCCGTCGGCGCCGTTCTATTTCCTTGCTTATAATCCTGAACAGAATAAAACCTATAAGAACAAGTGCAACTGCCGCAAGAACAAGCAAAATTGTTCTTCTTGTCTGAAGTTTCTTAAAATACGCCTTGTCAAATTCTTCAAAAGCCTGCGAATGATCCATCGGAATATTCGTTACAGTAACGACATCATTGCGTTTTTTATCGTAACCGACAGCGGCACGAACATACTCAGTAACCTTTTCAAGCTCTTCTTTAGAAACAGGCGTATAAGTTCTCTTCAAACTGCCGTCTTCATCAATCACATATTCATGAGTTTTAGGATCCGTTACAAGTTTCCAGACACCATCAATATTTGCGGAAATAGTAATACGACCAGGCTTAGGAGCAACTTTTTCTGTTGTATTCGTTGTATTTACAACATTATTCCGCGTAACACCAGTTTTTTTAGAAGTTCCGATAACATTCGACATATCGCTGTAAACCGGCGGAGTCTGACCTTCCACTCCGGCAGGACCTTCCGGATTATAACCGGTACCAGACCAAGTTTCCGTAACTTCCTGCTGGCTTATAGGCAAAGTATCACGATATTCAGAATCATCATAAGGCGTATCCGGATTGTCAGCCTTTATTTGTATAGGGGAATAAGTTGTGGACTGACTTTCTTTTTCAGACATATCCATTTCGTAATGAGCAATTACATCCGTAATTCTGTCTGCCGTATAATTATTCTGAAGGGCAACCAGAACTTTGGATTCCAACTGCGCTTCCATCTTTCGTATAAGTTTCTGCTGCTTATCAATTATATTAACGCGATCAGCATCTTCCATTCCCTCAAAATCATTTAATATATTACCGGACTGCTGATCAAGAATTGTTAAATTTTCAGCGGAAAGACCTTCCACCGCACTCAGAATAAAATTTTGAATACCTTTCACTTTATTTCTGTTATTAAGCAAATCACTGGTTCTTGAAGGGCGGATTGCAATACTGGCAGAAACAGGATTCTGCTCAGAAGCAAAAAGTTCTTTTTCCGGCAGAACAAGAGTAACAAACGCAACATCAATATCATCAAGTGATTCAAGATGCTGTTTCAAAGCTGCGGAAAGAGCGTTTTTGTACCTTATATTCTGCTCTGCGTCCGTTGTAGACCAAGAGCGGTTATAAAATTCTGCAAAAGGATCATAATTGGAAGGAGCAAGACCTTCAACTTTTAAAAGAGTTCTAAGCCGACGTGCAGTCTTTTCATCATTTACGGAAATAACACCTTCATCATTAACATAAACCGGAACATTTTCCTGCGCAACGCGATCAAGAATCTGATTGCGGACAGTTTCATCAGTCACCGCCTGAGGAAAAAGTTTAACAGTAGAATCAGAACCACTTACATTAACAGCGAAAATAATTGCGCCAATAACAACAACTACAATGCCGACAACAACAACTTTTACTATAACTGAACTGGACTTCCAAAAATTTTTAGCCTTTTCAGCCATATTTTTAAACCATTCGTTCATCAGTCCCCTCCCGTGAACGAGTAAAAACAATTATCTTAATATACTATATTAGCACATTATAAACATTCTGAAAAGTAAGATTTTATAGTCACCGCAAAAAAGCCAAATATTTTATCAGCGTGTAGTTGTAATCTCAGACCAACCGCTTACAATTCTGTCAATAACAGACTGCGCAAGATTAAGCGACATACGAGCCTTTGACATCGCAATCGTAACATCGTGCAAATCCACAGAATCAGGATCCGTGATAACTTTTTGCTGCAAATCAGAAACCTCAACCTGCTGGTCATTCATCTTCTGAAACGCCTCAACAAGATAATCCGAAAAACTGGCTGAATTTTTAGAAACCGCATTCTTTGCAGAATTTTCCTGCATTATGCCAAGAGAAGTTTTTCCTGTGTGCGCAGCATCTGTACGAGTAAGCTGCAACGTATTAAATTCCGGTATTTTCATATTCCACCCGAACAAAATTTTACATCGACTTGCAGTAAGTGTCAATTATAAAGGGCGGAGCCCCGCCCTGCGCCCGCACTTCGTTGCGGTCTACCCACCCAGCGGGCTCAAACGCCGCCCGCAACGCCCGCTAACCGCACTTTACATTTATTTTTTATCTGTTACCAATTTCCAGCGCCGCACTGAACATGCTTTTTGCACCTTCTATAACAGTTGAGTTCGCCTCGTACGCACGGCTTGCAGAAATCAAATCAACCATTTCGTTTACAATATTAACATTCGGATACTCAACATAACCTGCGTGCGGACCTGATTTTATCGCATCCGGATGATCCGGATCGTAAACAAGCCTGCCTTCTGAAGTATCTTTTACAATTTCGCGCACCTTAACACCTTTTCCAGGTCCGTTATCCAAGTCAGAAGGTGTAAACGGAGAACGGAACTGCGGATGACTTGCGCTTACAGGTTCAAAAACAACACGAGAACGTTTAAAAGCACCTCCATCCTGCGTTCTTGTAGTAGAGGCATTCGCTATATTATCAGAAATCACATCAGTTCTAAGCCGCTCAGCAGCCATTCCTGTAGAAGCAATATTTATCGAAGTAAAAAGTCCCATTTCAATCTCCTTGGCATCTTGTTATGCACGCATATAATTAAAAAACAACTAAAAGCACGTCACAGAAAATTCAATTCAGAATCTATTTTTTAAGAACCGCATTAACCTGTGAAAATTCAAATCCGGCCAGCTGTGTTAAAAGTCTGTACTGCATCTGAATCTGAAGGATATTGTTTGCTTCAGTTTCCGCATCAACATTATTTCCGTTTGCCTTTGCCGTAGTCGTATAATCAAGAACACGGCGCGACTGAACATCGCGGTAATCGTAAGGTTCATTCAGCGCAATATGACGGCTGTCTGTACGTGTAAGCTGAAATCCGTTCTTAGCTTTTTCTTCCGATTCAAAAGCGCGTTTTAATTCGCTTTCAAAATTAACAGTTGAACGTTTAAAATTAGGAACTTCGCTGTTTGCAAGATTGTTCGCGCTCACCTGGTAGCGCAAAGAAACTGCGTCCATCGCTCTTTGGAGCAAATCTACTGACCTTGTGAATGTGTTCATATTTTTTGTCCTTTTAAAAAGAATATTTTACCTACGTTAATTTTCGGAAAGAACAAAAATATGTTTAGTTCAAAATTATTTTTTACAAAAAAATACCTGCACAAAAAAATTGCGCAGGCACTTTTTCTTCATCAGTTTTCTGAAAATAAAATTTTCAGCTACAATATATATCTTGACAAATCCTGATTCTGAACAATACCTTCAAGTTTGCCGTTCACGTAATCAGCATCAATTTTGAAAGTTTCACCGGAATGTTCATCCGCAGAAAAGTTAATTTCATCAAGAACTTTTTCCATAATTGTATGAAGACGGCGCGCTCCAATATTTTCCGCACGGTTATTAACATCTTCTGCGATAGCGCTCATACAGTCAATCGCTTCTTCTGTAATTTCAAGCGTTACATTTTCCGTAGCAAGAAGCGAAGTATACTGCATTATAAGACTGTTCTTAGGTTCTTTCAGAATCTTCTTAAAATCTTCTTTCTTAAGACTGTCAAGCTCAACTCTAAGCGGGAACCGTCCCTGCAGCTCAGGAATCAAATCGCTGGGAGAAGCAACGCTGAACGCACCAGCCGCAATAAAGAGTATATGAGTTGTATTAACAACACCAAATTTTGTGTTTACATTGCTTCCTTCAACAATAGGAAGAATATCGCGCTGAACACCTTCTCTGCTGACATCCTGACCATGTCTTTCGCCGTGAACGGCAATTTTATCAATTTCATCAATAAAAATAATTCCGCTGTTTTCAACGCGTTCTTTTGCCTTGTCAACAACCTTATCGTTATCAACCATATTATCAAGAGTTTCCTGTGTAAGAATTTTTCTTGCTTCTTTTACAGAAACTTTTCGTCTTTTTCTTCGCCCGCCCTGAAGCATTCCCGCAAGATTCTGCATGCTGCTCTGAAGGTCATCAAGAGAACCTCCCGCAATAATTTCCATTCCGGAAACTCCGTTCTGGCGGCTTACAGTAACTTCAACCTCACGGTCTTCAAGTTTTCCTTCACGCAGCATAGCGCGGAATTTTTCACGTGTTGAATCAGAACTTTCCGCAACAAGTTCGGAAGATTGTTCAGCGTTTTCATTTTTTTCAGAATTTTTCTTTCCGGTTCCCGGCAAAAGAAGATCCAAAAGTTTTTCTTCAACAACAGAAACAGATTTTTCTTTAAGTTCTTCCTCCATTTCCGCTTTTACATCATTAACGCCAACCACCATCAAATCGCGAACCATAGATTCAACATCGCGGCCAACATAACCTACTTCCGTATATTTTGTGGCTTCCACTTTAAGGAACGGCGCATTGCAAAGTTTTGCCAAACGACGCGCAATCTCCGTTTTTCCGCAGCCGGTAGGTCCGATCATAAGAATATTTTTAGGCGCAACCTCATCACGAATAGACTCGTCAAGCTTCAGACGTCTGGTTCTGTTTCTAAGCGCAATTGCAACTGCGCGCTTTGCTTTATTTTGACCAATAATGTATTGATCAAGCTGTTCAACAATCTGTTTTGGTGTTAAATCAATATTTTTTTCCATAAAAACAATTTCCTTAAAAATTTATAAATAAAAGCAGACTTAAAGCTCTTCAATTGTAATATTGCCGTTCGTATAAATACAAATTTCACCGGCAATTTTTAAAGATTTTTCCGCAATTTCGCGCGCAGAATAATCCGAACTTTCAAGATATGCCAAAGCCGCCGCATAAGCATAATTTCCGCCCGAACCGATTGCAAGAACATCATTTTCAGGTTCTATAACATTTCCGTCACCGCTAATCAAAAGGATTTTGCTATTATCGGCAACAAGTAAAAGCGCTTCCAGTTTTTGCAGCGATTTTTCTGTCCGCCACATTTTTGCAAGTTCAACCGCCGCTCTGGTTAAATCACCATTAAATTCTTTTATTTTTGTTTCAAACAGATCAAACAAAGTAAATGCGTCCGCAACGCTTCCCGCAAATCCGGTAAGAATTTTTCCGTCGTAAATTTTGCGCACCTTATGCGCATTTCCTTTCATTACGGTTTCTCCAGATGTTACCTGACCATCGCCGGCCATAGCAACATGTCCGTTTCTTTTTACAGCAACTACAGTTGTGCTTCTGATTTTATTTTTCATTTTGTAACTCCCATTTTTTATCATCGGTTTTGCCAATATATTAAAAAGTGCGGTTCAAGCAGCCGCAAACAGCAAAAGAACATAATCTTGCGCTTTCCAAACTAAAAACAAAAAAAATATTTCCAGCTTTAAGAATGCGGATGCGCTTTATTATAAACATCTATCAGTTTTTCTGTTGTAATATGTGTATAACGCTGTGTTGTAGAAACGCTGGAATGCCCCAAAAGTTCCTGAACAATTCTTACATCCGCACCATTCGTAAGCATCGCAGTCGCAAACGTATGGCGCAATGCATGCGGAGAAACATGATGATTCGTTCCTTTCGAACCGGTATAACACGCTAAAATCCAGCGGATTCCATGCGGCGTAAGAGGTTTTCCTCTTTGGTTCACAAAAACTTCCTTCACATCATCTTTCAAACAACGATCCGCAAAAAGTTTTTTTCTGTCCGTAAGATATTCCAAAAAAGCATTTTTTGCATCTTCTTCAAAATAAACCTCGCGGTCCTTTTTGCCTTTTCCTGTTACAACAGCAGAACTGAAATCCTCCGAAAAATCCTCAAATTTCAAACTTGCAATTTCACTTACACGGCAGCCGGAAGAATAAAGCATCTCAAAAATAGCCCTGTCCCTTGTTTTCCACAAAAGTTCATGTTTTTCAGGCTGTTCGCAAAGTTCATCAATTTCCGGGCTTGTTAAAAAGCGCGGCATATATTTAGGAACTTTTACAGTCGTTAAATTTGCCGAAGGATTTATTTTAATATAATCAAATTTTCTGCAATAGGCAAAAAAAGTTCTTACAGTAGCAATAAATCTGTTTACAGTTGCCGCCGCCATTTTATGTTTGGAAAGTCTTCCCACACAAAGCCTAAGATCTTCAATAGTTATATCATTCACTGGGCAATCAGCTCCAAGAATCTTTTCCATATGAGAAAAATCATTTTTATAGGCAGTAATTGAATTTTCAGAAAGTTCTCTTACAGAAGAAAGATAAACAAAAAATTCTTCACCTATATTTTTTAATGAAAAATCTTTTTCCATCCAATACCCGCTTACTCTTCTGATCCAGTTGAAAAAGAAACAGACTTTTCATCTTCATTTGCAGAATGCAGATAATCACAATCCGGATTTATGCAAGATTTATAAGTTCCGTTTTTCTTGTCAAATTTTTCAACAAGAAACCAGCCGCATTTCGGACAATACTGATCAATCGGCTTAAAATGACTTATAAAATTACACTTAGGATAATTTGTACAACCGTAAAATTCTTTGCCACGTCCTTTTGTTTTTCTTGCAACTATCTCACCGTCGCAATCCGGCATAGGACATTTTGCAAGCGAAATGGATTTTGTGTTATGACATTCAGGAAATCCGGAACAAGCAAGAAAATAACCGAATCGACCAAGCTTTTTCACCATCGGCTTTCCACATTTTTCGCAGATTTTATCAGTCGGTTCATCAAGACTTCCTTTTATACTTTGAACAGACTCCATAACTTCATCAACACGATTTTTAAATGGACCAAAAAATTCTGCAATCATTTTGTTCCAGACAATTTTATCTTCTTCAATTTTATCAAGATTGTTTTCAACTTCCGCCGTAAAATGTTCATTTATTACATCCGGAAAAGATTCCACAAGAATTTTGCAGATAATTTTACCAAGCTGAGTAGGAACAAGTTGTTTATTGCTTCTTGTAACATAATAGCGGTCAAGAAGAACCGAAATAATCGGCGCATACGTAGAAGGACGGCCTATTCCTTTTTCTTCAAGAGTGCGAACTATGGAAGCATCTGTATATCGCGCCGGACCTTGAGTAAAATGCTGTTCAGGATAAAATTTATCAGATTTCAAAACTTCGTTTAATTTTAGACTTGGCAGATTTCCGGTTCTGTCTTCTTTTGAAGACAAAAGTTTTATTACTTTGTAAAAGCCTTTATCCGTAATTTTTGATGCACTCGCACGGAATAAAGCATCACCTGCCTGTATATCAACAGAAGTTGTAGTCGTTTTTGCATTGTTCATCTGACTGGACACAAAACGTTCCCATATAATTGAATAAAGACGAAGCTGATCCCGCGTAAGATATTCTTTTACAGAATCCGGTGTATATTCAACATAAGTCGGACGGATACCTTCGTGCGCATCCTGCGAACTTTTTCCAACAGCATAATGAATAGGCTCCGGCGGCAACTCCTCCGGATGATTTTTTTCAAGCCAAGAACGAACATCATCAAGTGCAGTTTGCGAAATACGCACAGAATCAGTTCGCATATAAGTTATCAAACCAACGCGGTTTTGCCCGATAGAAATACCTTCATAAAGCTGCTGCGCAATCTGCATTGTCTTGCGCGAAGTAAATCCAAGCCGGTTTGCCGCCGCCTGCTGCATTTTTGAAGTTGTAAACGGAGGTTTCGGACGTACAGTTTTTTCAGTTTGCTTTATATTCAAAACCTTGCATTCAGAGTTCTTTATTTCTCCAATAATTTTGTTTACATCATTCTCATTTTTTAATTCAGGATTTTCACCTTTATACTTTACAAGTTGAGCTGTAAATTTCGTCTTTCCTTTTTCAAAATCCGCATCAAGAGTCCAATATTCTTCCGGAATAAAATTTTCAACTTCCTGCTCCCGCTCACAAATAAGCCGCAGCGCAACAGACTGAACACGACCGGCAGAAAGTCCGTTTTTTACTTTTGCCCACAAAATCGGACTTAAATTATAACCGACAAGACGATCCAAAACACGGCGTGCTTTCTGAGCATTCACTTTAGCCTCTACAATTTGTCCAGGATGTTTTACAGCGTCTTTTATAGCAACCGGCGTAATTTCATTAAAAACAATTCGATTTATTTTAGCGTCTGTCTTATCTTTCAGAGCATTGTTCAAATGCCATGCAATAGCCTCTCCCTCGCGGTCATTATCGGAAGCAAGAAGAACATAATCTGATTTTTTAGCATCACTCTGAAGTTCTTTTAAAAGTTTTGCACGGCCACGAACCGTAATATATTCCGGCTGAAAACCATTATCAATATCAATCGCAAGCCGCGATTTTGGAAGATCAATAAGATGCCCCATAGATGCTTTTACTGTATAACCGGGACCAAGATATTTTTCTATAGTATGCGCTTTTGCAGGAGACTCAACAATAACAAGAGTCTTTTCTGTTTTTGCCGTTTTTGCTTTAGATTTTTTTGAAGTAGATTTTTTTTCAGCCATAAAATCCTCACAATTTTGTTGCTATTTATTCAAAGTTACCTTAAAAACAGAAGTTTTAAAAGGTTTTCTTATAATTGCAGTTCCAGCTGCGAACCAATTTCTTTAGTACAACCGCGAATACCTGGCAACTCCGCCAGACATTTACAGTAATCACTATAATTATCTATTATAGGCGCGCCTGATTCAAGATATTTTTCAAGCGTATTTTCAATTTTTGCACGGCTTGCTTTTCCAACAGAAAAACGTTTCTGCAAATCCGCCTGAACAACGGATCGCACAGTCCGCGCATTTTCAGAAAACGCTTCCTTATGAATCATAACATCGCGTCCGCACTCCAGCGCAAAATCAGCTGTAATAAGAGAGCCACTGCCATCAGGCGCCTGAACAACAACCGTAGCAGGAGAAAGAGCCGCAATTATTCTGTTGCGCTGAACAAAACGCCAAGGTTCCGCAAGAACACCGGGAACATACTCGCTTATCAAAACACCACCGGTTTTTATAATATTTTCGGCAAGTTTTCTGTTAGCGGAAGGCACAACTGTGTCTATTCCGCACGGAAGCACCGCACAAGTTTTTCCTAAGGTCAAAGCATTTTCCGGCGTTGCATCAAAATTAGCCTGAACCGCTCCAAGATGAGCAGCCGCATCAACACCATAGGCAAGCCCGCTCACAACAGAAACACCATCATTCACCGCATCTTTTGCAAACTGAACTGCGGCTTTTTTTGCTCCGGGAGTAATTTTTCTTGTTCCTACAACAGAAACAGTTTTTCCTGCAATACAGGAAATATCGCCGATATAAAACAACGCAAACGGCGCATTTACACTTTCTCTAAGCAAAGCAGGATATTCCGGTGAAGTATAAAGCGCAGTTTTTATATTTTTCGCCTGCAATATTGCAACTTCACGCTTTGCAGCGTTAAGATTTTCTTTTCCGTTCCAAACCGCCTTTGAAAGAGGTCTTGAACAAAAATCAGATAGATCTTTTAAAGACATTAATGCAAGGTCATCAAAACTGTCAAGTTTTTTCAATAAATTAAGTTTTTCTGCCAAAGAAAGAAAGGTAATTCTTGCCAGAGAAATCAACAAAATCTGATTTTTCTGATTAGTTTCCATAAAGCGCGTCAAGAACCACCTTTTTATTAGATTCCGCTTCTGCCTTTCTGTCTGCAGATTTGGAAATAGAAATAACCTTGTCGTACATATCAACCGCCTTTTCAAATTCATAAGACATATAATATGCCCTGGCAAGAACCATCATTCCGTCTGTATCCCGTTTTTCAATATTAACATAACGTTCAAGATATTTTATGGCCTCAGAAGCATTATCCAAATCAAACGCATAAAGAACACCAAGTGAATAAAGAGCCTTTGCATATTTACTGTCTATCTGAATTGCCTGTTTAAAAGCATTTTCCGCAAGATTCAAATAATTCTGTTTTGCACTGTCATCTCCGCGGCCGGAAAAATCCATAGCAGAATGACTTACAAATCCGGCACAAAGTCCGACATAATAGTAAAGATTCGGATTTTCAGGGTAGAATTCAAGCGCCTTCTGAAAACTTTCCAGCGCTTTTCCATACATTTTTTTATCAAGATAACGTGTTCCAAGAATTTTATACCAAATTCCTATCTTTTCATATTTTTCAACAAGAGTTTTACATTCTTCATCGTATTTTTCAATATCTTTTTTTATCTGTTCAATATTTCCCGGATTACCGGAATACGATTCCATATTTTCAAGACGTTTTTGAATCCAGGCTTTATTTGAATAATTACAACCCGTAAAACAAACAGACAAAACTGCCAGCGCAAGAATAATCAACTTTTTCATTTTTCCTCCGTTGAATCAATATGATGACCGGGAAAGTACTTCTGATGATAAGACGAAAGTTCTTTATCGTCAACATGAGTGTAAATTTGCGTAGTTGCAAGATCGGAATGCCCCAAAAGCTCCTGGACTGAACGTAAATCCGCTCCTCCAGCAAGCAAATGCGTAGCAAAAGAATGCCGCAATGTATGCACTTTAGCGTCTATTCCCGCCATAGAATCCAAAGCCTTGAATCTTTTCCAAACCCCTTTTCTGGAAATAGGTTCACCTCGGTAATTTACAAACACCTGCGGCACAACTTTATTCTTAACAAGTTCCGGGCGCGCTTTATAAAGATAATCTTCAAGCTTTTGTTTTGCAGTTTCTCCAAACGGAACAATCCGCTCCTTATCACCTTTTCCATGCACAAGAATCAACTGTTCGTTAATATGCAGATTTTCCATAAGAAGTCCGCACGCTTCACTTATTCTAAGCCCGCAAGAATAAATAAGCTCAAAAAGAGCGTTATCTCTTTTTCCGATCAAAGTATCAGAATCTATTTCCGAAAGAATTTTTTCAACCTGCTGAACAGAAAGAACACGCGGCAAAGCTCTGGACGCTTTTGGGCGTTCTATCAGAAGCGCAATATTTTCCTGCCAAATGCCCATGCGCTCAACATAACTCCCAAACGATCTTAATGCTGAAATATCCTTTGAAAGAGTCAATGCAGAATGATTTGTTGTTTTTCGCCATGCAAGAAAATATATAAGATTCTGAACCGTTACATCTGAAAGTTTTATCTTCTTTTCAGAAAGCCAGCGCAAAAATATTTCTGCTTCATAGCGATAAGTTTGCGCAGATTCCTTTGACAAGCGTTCTACAAGAATAAGATCCGCGTAGAACCTTGAAAGGAACCGCTGAATTTTATTTTCTACTTCAGTCAATTATTTGCGATTAAAATTTATAGTTCTGTTTCTAAGATATGCAGGAACAGAAAGATCATCCTGTTTTCCGGCCGAAACCGGTTTTTGCACACCCGGTTTTACAGTTCCATACGAAGAAGGCTTTACAGAAGGAGCAATTTCTCCGTTAAGTTTATCCGCAGAATCAAAAACATTCTGAACAGCGGAAAGTTCATGCTCTGATTTTCCACCAAGAATGCTTTCAAATTCATCCGCAGAAACAACATTTGAATCCGCAGCAGTATTTTCAACAGACTCATGCTGTTCTACAACAGAATCCTCCTGCGAATTTTCATCGTGGAATCCGGTTGCAATAACTGTAACGCTTATAGAATCTCCCATATCGTCATCAGGAACAATTCCGTCTTTTAAACTGTAATTCGGACTCGCAGAAGCACATACAATTTTAGAAATTTCATTAAGTTCATTCTGACTGAAATCCTGAGAAGCGCGAACTTGAATTACAAAATGAGTTGCTCCGTCAAAACTGAAGTCTTCAAGCAAAGGATTGTTTATAGCTTTAGAAGCGGCTTCAACAGCCCGATTTTCGCCACTAGCTTCACCGATTCCAAAAATAGCAGAGCCCTGACCGCTCATTGCAGCCCGAACATCTGCAAAGTCAATATTAGGATAACTGTAATCAGTGATTATGCGCGACATTCCTTCAATTCCCTGGCGCAGAACATCATCCGCAAGACGATACTGTTCAATATAAGAAATATTATCGCCGTAAACTTTTACGATTTTTTCGTTGGGAATAACAATAACTGAATCTACAGCTTCGCGAAGGCGCTTGATTCCTTCCATAGCAAGCTGCATGCGCTGCTTTCCTTCGCGTGCAAAAGGAGTTGTAACAACACCTATCGTAAGCGCACCCATTTGTTTTGCAATGGAAGCAATAATCGGCGCAGAACCGGTTCCTGTTCCACCGCCCATTCCCGCAGTTACAAAAACCATATTTGCGCCTTTCAAAATATTCGCAATTTTATCTTTATCTTCCTGAGCAGCTTTTTCACCGATTTCAGGATCGCCGCCGGCACCGAGTCCCTGCGTAAGTTTTTGACCTATCGCAAGCCTTGTAGATGCTTTAGAACGGCCCAAAGCCTGTTTATCTGTGTTAAGCGCAATAAATTCAACGTCTTTCAGGTTCGCCTCAATCATTCTGTTCACAGCATTAGAACCACCGCCACCACAGCCAATAACCTTGATTACTGTTGGGGAAATGTCTGATAAATCAGAACCTTCACCATTTACAACTTCTATTTCCATCACAATTCCTCCCAACCCATATTAGAATAATGATTTTAATATTTTCACAAATTTATTTTCATTTGTATTCTTTTCTTTGTTCGCTCTAAGCAGTTTTTTCGCTCTTTTCGGATGCTGAACAATCTGCTCTTTGCAACTTTTTACAAGTCCAATTACAGTTGCCCACTCAGGACCTTCATAATCTTCCTCAATACCGCCAAGATGTTCCGGCGTACCGATTCTAACCGCAGCAGTCTGAAAAACTTCCTGAGCCATTTCAAGAACTCCGTCAAGATTTGCACCGCCGCCGGTAAGAATTATATTTCCGCTAAGCTGAACAATATTCGTCATATCAAGAATTTTGTTCAGAACCATTTTAAAAATCTCTTGAATTCTGGCAGAAATAATATCGCAAATTTCTGAACGTAAAACTTCTCGCGGCGGCTGCCCGCCAATTCCGTTTATAATTACAGTTTCGTTCGGATTTACGTTTTCAGCCCAGCAGCAACCTGACTCCAGTTTTATACGCTCCGCTTCTGCAATCGAAATTCCAAGACAAATCGCAATATCATTTGTAACAAGATTTCCGCCGACCGGAATTGAAGCCGTGCATACAGGAGCTCCATTTACAAGCACAAAGAAATCTGTTGTTCCGGCGCCCAAATCTATAAGAATAGAACCAAGCTCCATTTCATCTTCCGTAACCACAGTCTGCGATGCGGCAAGAGTTTTCAGCATAATTCCGTCCATATTGTATCCGGCCCGGTTTATGCAAGTTTGTATATTCTGAACAGTCGTCTTGGAAGCCGTAACAATATGAACAGAAGATTCAAGACAAACGCCAAGACGGTGCATAGGATCTTTTATTCCTGCAACATGGTCAACCGTATAACTTTGAGTTATAACATGAAGCATCTGGCGGTCCATAGAAACGGGAACCGCCTGCGCACATTCACGGACCCGCTGAATATCATCTTCCGAAATTTCACGGGAAGATTTACCCTTTGCAGAAACTGCCACTTTTCCGGTTGCGTTCGTTCCTTCAATCTGCTCACCACCGATTGCCGTAAAACAAGAATGAACTTCAACACCAGCATTCTGCTCCGCTTCTTAAACCGCTGTTCTGATAGCATTTGAAGCCGCTTCAATATTAACAATATTGCCGTTACGCAAGCCGGCAGACTTTTCGCAAGCTGTTCCCGCAATTTTGAGTTTTTTGGTTTCTTCTTCTATTTCGCCAATAGCAACGCGTATGTTACTGGTTCCAATGTCAAGACCAACAATCATTTATCTTTTTCCCGCCCAAGATGTTTATCGTTTTCTATAAGAAACTGCCCCGTAACGCAAATCAATTTCCGAAACGTTTTTATCAATAGAATTGACTACATCCAATACTACCATCATATACTTTAACGCATCTTCGTTCAATGTTCTATCAGTCAGAACTTTTATTTTTGATTTTGCAGGAATAAGCATAAGTTCATAGTTTCCGTACTCCTTAGGAATTACACAAATCTCAGAAATCGCAGCAAAATATTTTTGTCCTGTTTCACGTATACTTGCAATCTGATCAATTAAAGTTCTGTATTTCTGCGGAATTCTCATTCCTTCCGTAAGATGTTCAATAGGAAGTCCAGAAACAATCGGAACAGAAGAAATATCTATAGAATTCAATGAATGTTCCGGAAAAATCACACCGGACTTATCAATTTGAACTGCAAGACTGCGCCCGTTCTGCTTTATAAAGGTCATCGCAACCGGCTCTCGCTCAACAACATCAATATAAATCTTATCCGGAAAAACTTTTCTTACACTTACAGAATCAATTCCGGAAACAGAAGAAATAATCGAAGCGGCAGAAGAAACATTAAAATCAACCCAGTTTTTAGTATTCATAGGAATAAGCATTTTTACAAGTTCAGAAGAGCTGTAATTCTTATTTCCGGATACAGAAACTTTAGGATAATCAAGACAAGGACGCACAAATTTATAAACGCAGAATTCTAAAACTCCGCAAACAAGCAGAATTGAGAGAATGATTTTTACAGCTTTCACAGTTTTATCTTCTGATTTTTTAGAAGATAAACTTTTTTCTGATTTTTTTTCCGCAAGAATAAAATCTTCACCGATATCTTCGCCGGAATCAAAAAAAACGCTAATATCACTCATATACATCCACTCCACTTATCGAGTCAACTTTTATAAAATTATCATCAAAAACTTTTACACTTTCATTTTCGGAATTACAGCGCGAAGCATTAACAACAAATCCGCACATACAAAGCGTTATAATAATGGAAGAACCGCCCGAAGAAAAAAACGGAAGCGGAATTCCGGTAGAAGGCAACGCACCGCAGACAACCGCAATATTCATAAGCGACTGAAGCACAATAATCGCAACAAACCCAAAAGAAGCGTAAGAAGCAAAGCGGTCGGTACATTCAAATGCAACAGCAAAACCGCGCAAAGCAAAAAACAGCAAAATACAAAAATAAACAGCAACGCCGCCCAATCCCATAGCCTCTGCCCAAGAAGCAAAAATATAATCAGTCTGCACTTCCGGAATTTTATTGCTCTGAACAAGATTGGAACCAATCCCCGCACCCCAAAAGCCACCTGCACTTATCGCTTTTTTTGCGCTCATCGCCTGAAAATTTCCGTTCGAAAGATCTTCCGTAGGATTCAAAAATGAAATAATTCTTTCAATTCTGTACTGTTGATTAACAACATAAAAAACAAAAAGAAGCATCATTAAAAAAGATACAAACCAAAACCAGCGTATTTTCGCATGACAGCACCAAAAATATCCGCATGCAAAAAAATAAAGGAATACAGAAGTGGAAAAATCTTTTTGAGTAAGAATAAATCCCACCAAAAGAAGCATCACAAAAACCGCACCAAGAACGCTTCTTTCTTCATCATCGGACTTTGAATTGTATTTTTCAAAAAAATTGCCAAGAAAAAGTACAAGCGTAAACTTTACAACTTCAGAAGTCTGCAAAGTAAATCCGCCGAAAGGAATTTTTAACCAGCGTCTGGCACCGTTGCGTTCAACAGAAAGTGGCTTTATATATGTACATATGCAAAGAATTATTGTAACCAGCAAAATTACAGGAATCGCTTTGCGTATTTTTTCCACAGGAACAAGAGAAAATGTTAAAAATCCGCCCAAACCAACAAGAATGCAGATAATCTGGCGCCGCACAAAATAAAACGAATCATTGAAAAATCTTGATCCTGCCGATTGTGAACAAAAATACAAAGTAAAAAGTCCAAAACCAAGCATAAAAATAACAGCAACCAAAAAACTGTTGTCACTTTTATTGTATTTAGAAGCAGGCTTATCTATACTGAAAGTGTAATCACCCATTTAAAAGTCCTCTTTCTCTATTACCGGAATAATACGTTCAAGTGCAATTCCCCTGCTTGCTTTTATAAGAACAACATCATTTTCCTTTGCAGAAGAAAGAATTTCTTTTCCGGCCGTTTCTATAGCATTTTCATCATGTTCAGGAATATATTTTACATTTTCAAAACCTGCATTCAAAACAGCTTCGTAGCCGCTTTTCATTTCCTTGCCAATAAGAATTAAAAGCCCTGGCTTTGACTCAACCGCTTTCAGAACAACAACTTCATGCTCATCTTTTGATTTTTCACCAAGTTCAAGCATATCACCAAGAACATAAATTCTGTCATTAACATTTTCCAAAGAGGAACAAAAGTCCAAAACATTCAGAACGGAATCCGGATTAGCGTTGTAGCAATCTTTTATCAAAGTTATATGCGCACCATTCTTAAGCGCAATACGCTTAGTTTCCATCCGTCCGCTTACAGCATCAACATTTTCAAGTCCAAGTTTTATCTGTTCCGCAGAAAGACCAAGAACCTTTCCGACTGCACAAGCGCCAAGAGCATTTCTATAATTGTAAAGCCCCGGATTTTTAAGATGAATTTTTACACCGTCAAGAAAAAATTCAGTTCCTTCAAGTCCTAAATCTTTTCCATATTCCGCTCCGGACTCAGAACAAGAAACCGTATTTCCAAAACAAACAACTTTTCCGCGCACATTTTCGCAAAGAAAATCAGCAAAATCATCTTCCGCAGGAATAAAAGCAACACCATCTTCCGGAACATACTTAAATATTTTCCGCTTTTCTATTGCAATGCTCTTTCGGCTTCCCAAAATTCCAATATGAGCCGTTCCTATGTTTGTAACAAGCGCATATTTAGGCTTTAAAACCGCAGCAATTTCACCAATTTCATCTTTGCGGTTCATACCCATTTCAAAAACGCCGACCTCATGTTCTTTTCGGATATTAAAAACAGAAAGCGGAAGCCCCGTTTCCGAATTAAAATTTCCTTTTGTATAAACAACGTTGTATTTCTGTTTTAAAACAGCGACAACCATTTCTTTCGTAGTAGTTTTTCCGCTTGAACCGGTAATTCCTATTTTTATAAGATCCGGAAATTTACGTACATAAGCGGCCGCCGCATCCTGCAACGCTTTAAGCGTATTTTCAACTACAATTACACAAAGCTTTTCGTTGTTCCGGCTAAGTTCTCTATAAATTTGCATTTCCGCCTTAAATTCGCTTTCCGCAATAAAAATTACAGTCGCACCATTTTTTACAGCCGCCGGAACATAATTATGCCCGTTCTGATTCTGGCCGATAAGAGGAACAAAAAGCGAACCGGCAACAACATTGCGGCTGTCCGTTACAACAGACGTAAAACAAAAATTCGCTTTATTTTTATCAGAGCCTATAAATTTTCCGTCAACACCAGACAAAAGTTCATCAAAATTCAACAAAGACATTTTTTTGAGGTCCCCTTACTTTTTAGAATTATTCATTTCAACACGGACAATATCTTCTGATTCAGCCTTATGCATACCAAGTTCTTCCGTAGCTATTTTTTCAATTCTGTCAGTACTAGAAAGCAAACTTATATCGCTCACAATTTTTTTATTCTGCTCTATAAGGCGTTCCTGCTTTGCCTCAAGCTCCGAAATTTCACGCGAAAGATCCGCATATCTTTTTGTTTGAACCGCATACGCAATAAGCAGCGCAGGAATTGCGGCCGCAAGAAGACAAACACCAATTTTATAAAAGACACTTTTCACACCGTTTTCCATAAATCAGTACCCTTCAACCCCAAAAAGATGATATTCAGTCGCATTGCGAAGTTTCCGCACAACCCTAAGTTTCGCGCTTCTGGAAGGAGAATTCAATTTCACCTCTTCCTCAGTCGGTCCCACAGGTTTTCGCGTAACAAGCTCGGCGCAAGGCGAACCGCCGCATCTGCATTCAGCAACTTCCGGCGGACAAACGCACTTTTTTCCTAAATTTCTAAAATAATTTTTTACAATCCTGTCTTCAAGCGAATGAAAAGTTATAACACCCATTTTTCCACCAACCTTAAGACAGTTAAAAGCATTGTGCAAAGCATCAGGAATGTGTTTGATCTCGCTGTTAACCGCAATTCTTAACGCCTGAAAAGTTCTTGTCGCAGGATGAATCGCACCATAACGGTAATTTCCCGGAACCGCATTAAAAATTATTTCTGCAAGATTTTTAGAAGAATCAATTCTGCCTCCATTCCTTGCCTGCACAATCGCACGAGCTATTCTTCTGCTGAATTTTTCCTCACCATAAAGATAAATCAGATTTGCAAGTTCCTCTTCTCTTCTGCCGTTTACAATATCAGCCGCCGACTCCTTTTCCGAATTCGGATCCAACCGCATATCAAGAGGCTCGTCATACCTGAACGAAAAACCGCGTCCGGAACGCTCGTAATGAAAAACAGAAATTCCCAAATCAAAAAGAATCAAATCCGGTGCGGGAAATTCAGCCGGATACGACACATAAAAATCGTTGAACCAGCCGTTATAAAAATGCATTCTGTTCCCATAAGGCGCAAGACGTTCCCTTGCACGCGACTGAATAACAGAATCCGCATCAATACCAATAACATTAAGAGAAGAAAAGTTCGAAAGAAAAGCATTTGAATGGCCGCCTTCCCCCAGCGTTGAATCCACCATCCAGGCGTTTTTTTCATAAGGTTCGCCGACCGGACTAAGATATTCAAGGCAAGGCTCAAGCAGAACTGGAGTATGAACAATTTCCACTTTTTTCCCCTTTTTCAAATTCCAAGCAGACGTAAAAGAAGCATAAGAAGGGGAAAGTCTTCCCCTCGCCCGCACTTTGTTGCGGGCTACCCCTTCTAACGGGGTTGCACCCCGTAACGCCCCGCCCGGATTTTTAAAAACTTATATTTTTGAACTGTTCACTTGCTTCCAGCATCTTATCTTCTGTATCAGACAAATATTTTTCATATGCAGAAGAATCCCACAGTTCAATAAATTTCTGTTCAGCAAGAAAAACGCAGTCTTTGGTCAAAACAGCGTATTCCCGTAAACTTTGCGGGATAGAAAGGCGGCCAGATTTATCAAACTCTATTTCCTGAGCCGGCGCAATAAAACGCCTTATGATAATTCTGTTCTGTTCACTGAACGGAGATGCGTTCGCCATCATTTTAGACGACATGTTCTCCCATTCTTCCGGAGTAAAAAGCCAAAGACAACGATCAATTGCTTTTGTAACAATAATTGTATTCGCAGAAATTCCGGCACGAAGTTTAGAAGGAAACATTATGCGTCCTTTTTCATCAAGCGTGTTTTTGTATTCACCTGTCAGAAGTTTCATGCCATTTTCTTCCACTTTTTACTACTTTTTCCCACTTAATTACCATTTTATTCAACAAAATCATAAAGTCAACAGTAAAAATTGCCGATAAATTCAAAAACTTTACAGTTTTTTATTTTTTTTCTACAAAAATGTATAGTAAGCCGAATTTCAACCTTTTATAATTCAGAAAATCACCTACCTGTAAACCTGTAAAAAAAAACTTTCTCAGACGCACAAACTCCTATTTACAAAAACACATTCAATTGCTATTTTTTTCAAATAAAACTAAACTTTCGGAACAGGTGGAAGCGCAACAAACAGAACGCAAATTTTATGATAAACACATACAAAGAAAGCAGCCTTCACAAAACTCTAAAAGAACTTTATGCACTTAACGAAAACGCACAGACAGAGGTTTCAGCCGACGGACACATTTACGACATTCTTACAGAAAAAGGAAATGTAATTGAAATTCAAACATTGAATCTGGGAAAACTTCTGCCAAAAATTCAAGATGCGCTGTCAAAAAAAAGAAAATGCAAAATTGTACATCCGGTTATTGTAAAAAAAACAATAGAAACTTATGACAAAAACGGAACTCTCATAAAAAAGACCGGCAGTCCAAAAAAAGAAAACGAATACACACTTTTAAAAGACATTACAGGAATTTACCCTTTGCTTTTGAAAAAAAATTTCAGCCTGGAAGTTCCGTTCATTAAAATGACAGAAAAAAGAATAAAAACTGAAAAACCGGAACAATCAGAAAACGGACGCAGAAGATTCAAAAAAGACTGGCAAAAAAGCGACAAAAAACTGAACGAAATTATTGAAATAAAAATATTTTCCTGCAAGGAAGATTACACAAAAATGCTTCCGGAAGGGCTTCCGGAAACATTTTGCGCAAAAGACATCAAAACGCTTTTAAAGAACGACAAAACAAAACCCAAAAATGCATACTTACACGCAAATTTAATCGCATGGCTTTTTCTTAGAATGAATATTTTTGAACAGACAGAAACAAAGGGGCGCACAAAAATCTATAAAATCAAAAACAAAGACAAAAGCCCCGAAAATTACGGAAAATTCGTAAAGGCGTAAAAAAAAGACGCACCAAAAAGCGCGTCTTTTTTTTATAATCAAAATAAATTACCAGGCATCAGACATATCATCTTCGTCATGATTTTCAACATCGTAAAGATCTGTTACACAGCGAAGATCATCCAAATACATATAGTAAGAACCGCGTGCAAGCATAGGATTGCAGTCAACACGGAAACCTATAATGCGAAGACCAGGACGATCGCCATAATATGCGCTGTGCTGAACAATTCCGTGTTCTCCATCCGGACTTGGAGGAACTACACAAGTAAGTTTTTTCCAACCGCTGAATCCAAGAGAACCCATGTAAAGTTCATAATTGTGTCCAAAATAATCCTGAACCAAAAGATTAAGACTGTGATCCTGATTGCGTCCGCAAACCCAAACAGAAATTGTTTTTGCAACACCTTCAATCGGAATAGGTCGCTGAGAATTAATATAGAACGAGTTTACACCGCGGCGGAAAAATTCAACTTTCACACCAAGAACCTGTGTATCCTCCACATCTTCTTCACCTTCCAAAGGTTCTTTCATTGCAGGCGCACCCTCAAAATTGCGCGCTGTAATAACACCAAAATCCGGAGACATATGAACAAACCAAGAACCGTCGCGTTCAAATTTATCCAAAGAAATCTGGCGCAAAGCCTGCATTGCAGAATCATTACCTACAGTTTCCGGATTAGGTTCTTCAACAATACTATTCTGAGCAAAAACTGCGCAAGCAGCTGCCGCAACTAAAACTGATAAAAGAAATTTTTTCATTATTATTTAGCCTCCGCAGAAGAAGTTGATGAAGCAGAACCAGAATTTTTATTCGCATCCGAAGCGTTTGAACCAACTTCCGCATCGCTGAAATCCTGAGTCTGCAATTCATAGCCGTCGAAGATGTATGACAAAGAATTAGACATATATTTAAGATTGTCGAAATAAATTGTAAAATCATCTACGTATTCAGCGGCATCAGAACGAACTCTGAAACCTACAAAAGAAAGATTTTTCGGACCAGAGCGAAGTCTTGAATGCTGTGTAAGCCAGCCCGGAAGTTTTACGATTACATTTTTCCATCCGTTAAAGCGCATATTGCAAGCCGGGAAAACATGAACACGTCCGTTTGCGTCGCGAACCATAACTTCAAGATAGTAAAGGTAGTTTGCGCCCCAAACCCAAAAATCAAGATGATCTACATTACCAACAAACGGAATTTCAAAAGTTTTTCCATCTTTTGTAGGAATAATTTCAAACCAGTTGTCGCCCTTTCTGTTGAATGCAACATTCACACCAAGAACTTTCGGTTCGGAATCACCTTTCTGGAAAACTTTCAAAGAATTTGGAATACCATTGAAATAACCGAACTTAGGATAGCCTTCTGCAACAAAACGGCTTGCATTAACAGTCCAATTCCAACTGTAAGATTCGCCTTCTACATAATAATTCTGATCCCCGTCAGAATCAAAATTGTCCATAAGAAATGTTTCCGCACTTTTTGAATTTGGCTGGGAGAATGCCGGAATACAAAGCGCAAAAAGCAACGCAAGATTTACAAAGACTTTCAAGCCCTTATTCATGTAAAACTCCTTATACATATTACATTCCGAAATTGGAATGTCTCATTCAAGATTATCGGAATAAATATCAAGAAAAATTATACTTTTTTGAATTTCACCGTACTTTAAAATACTAGCAAAATACCGATTAAATTATATTTTATGAGTGCGCTCTTGTCAAATATAAAAAACCACAGAAAATGCGCAACACAAGTTTATCCTGAACTTAAAATTTCCGGCGCAAAAACGGGGCGTTGCGGGGTGTCCCCGCCGGAAAGGGTGGTGAGCAATGAAATGCGAACCAGGGAAAGGCTTTTCCCTTCCGTATAATTTTTATTGTTCTTGAACAAAACCGGGTTTTTACTTTAGTATAGATGGTAAATGAAATTACTAAGGAGTAATTAATATGTTTAGTTACAAAGACATTGGACTCGTAAATTCTAAAGACATGTTTCAGAAAGCTTTGAAAGGTCACTATGCTATTCCAGGTTACAACTTTAACGACATGGAACAGATGCAGGCTATCATTCAGGCTTGTGTTGAAACAAAATCGCCTGTAATTCTTCAGGTTTCAAAGGGTGCTCGCGCTTATGCGGACAAATATATTCTTCGCAACATGGCTCGCGGTGCAGTTGAATATGCTCATGAACTTGGATGCGATATTCCTATCGTTCTTCACCTTGATCACGGTCCGAATTTTGAAGTTGCAAAAGACTGTATTGACAACGGATTTTCTTCTGTAATGATTGATGGTTCTTCTCTTCCGTATGAGGAAAACATCAAACTTACAAAACAGGTTGTTGACTACGCCCACTCTCAGAAAGACTACGTTACTGTAGAAGCTGAACTTGGCGTTCTTGCCGGAGTTGAAGACGAAGTAAGCGCTGCTGAAAGCCACTACACAAAGCCGGAAGAAGTAATCGATTTTACTTCTAAAACAGGCTGCGACTCTTTGGCAATTTCTATTGGAACTTCACACGGACGATGCAAATTTACTCCTGATCAGTGCACACGCCGTGAAGACGGAACTTTGGTTCCACCTCCGCTTGCATTTGATGTTCTTGAAGCAATTGAAAAGAATCTTCCTGGATTTCCTATTGTTCTTCACGGTTCATCTTCTGTTCCTGTTGAATATGTAAAAATGATTGAACAGTACGGCGGAAAAATTCCTAACTCTGTTGGTATTCCTGAAGAACAGCTTAGAAAAGCGGCTTCTTCTGCTGTATGTAAAATCAACATTGACTCTGACGGACGCCTTGCAATGACTGCTGCAATCCGCAAAGTATTTGCTGAACAGCCAGATGTATTCGATCCACGTCTTTACCTTGGTCCTGCACGTGATGAACTTAAGAAAATGTACATGCACAAAAACATTGACGTTCTTGGTTCAGCAGGTCATGCTTTGGACTAGAATGCAGAAATTACGGATGTCCCGCTAAATAATAATAGCAGAATATCTTGAATTTCCCGCAGTTTCTGAATATTTTCGCAGGTGTTTATTTGCGGATTTTTACGGAACTGCGGGATTTTTTTGTTCTGAAGTAAAAACAACATTACCGCAAGGCTGTCCGGAAAAAATGTTTTAAAAAAGATTATGAATTAATTTATACGCAATGGAGCCGGGCGGAGGGCTATCCGGACAATTTTCCGGATCAAACCAGCCCGCATCGGCGATTTCTGTTCTTTGAATTTTAAGTTCGCCGCTTTCATATTCTGCGGTAAATCCTAACATCATCTGATCGGGAAAAGGCCAGCTTTGACTTCCTCTGTAAATAAGATTTTTTATCAATAAGCCGGTTTCTTCAAAAACTTCGCGGCGCACTGCGTTTTCAGCAGATTCGCCCGCTTCTATAAAACCTGCGATGCAAGCATGCATTGACGTGTTCCGGTATGTGTGGCGCGCAAGAAGAACCTTTCCATCTTTATTGTGAACAGCCACTATTACGCATGGTTCTATGCGCGGAAAATATACTTTTTTGCATACAGGACATTCCAAGGCAGAAAGAGTTTTATGATTTTGAAGTTTTGCGGCGCAAAGCGGACAAAATTTTGTATTTTTACGCCATTCCAAAATATGTTTTGCGCGGAACAAAGGAGCGCTCTTCTGCTCTTCATTAGCGGCAAAATATTGACGCAGCGTCTGAAAAGCGTAATCCGATGTAATCAACTCTTTTGAAGGGAGCAAAATGGCACACAAACCGCCCTGCTCTTCTTCTATGAAATCTGCGGAAGAATAAAGACGCTTGAAATCTACCAGATCAGAAAAATTCAATTCGGAACCGTCTTTGCGAAGAACGCACTCTTTTTCTATAATCGCAAAGCAGCGTTGCTTTGAACTTTGAGGATTTTCTGCAAAAGGCATATTTTTACTTCCTTCAGATTTTCTGCTCTAAAATCAATACGTTTTCGGATTAAAATTACGCTTTACTTTTTGCGAAGTCGTCATTTCCAACGGCTCTTTAAGCAATGTGATTTTTTCAATCTGAGAATATTTTTGAAAATTTTTATTAACTTTTTGAACTGCCTTTTTAATCTCTTCCTGAACTTGAGGCTGAACAAAATCCGGACTGCGCTCCAAACCAAGCCGCTTATAAAGTTCATCACTAGGATAAATAAGCGCTTCTATAAATTCAGATATCTGATCGTTTTCTTCATGATATCCGCGCACAGTAACCTGCTGCACATCATCGATAAGCTGGAAGGAATCCTCTATTTCTTCCGGATAGACATTTTTTCCGCCGTTTGTAACAATCAGATTTTTTGCGCGGCCGCACAGCATAAGATAGTTTTCTTTATCAATCCAACCTAAATCGCCAGTTTTAAGAAATCCGTCCTCCGTAAACATTTTCTTTGTTTCTTCCGGCATTTCATAATAACCTTGCATTACCATCGGACCTTTTACTGCAATTTCGCCGACCTGCTGAATGCCCTTTTCTGTCATAACAGGATTTGAATCTATTATTTTCATCTGTTCATAAGGCGCAAAAAAACTTCCTACACTTTCTATTTTGAAATGTTCAAGCGGATTCAACGTTAAAATCGGAGATGTTTCTGTAAGTCCATAACCTTGAATAAAATCAATTCCCATTGCGTTATACTGTCTGAAAACGCTTGAAGCCAAAGGACCGCCGCCGCAAATCGCGACTCGCAGCGTATAAATATTCGCCTGCTGCAAAACAGGTTTGAAAAGAGCGTGTCCTATATTTTTTCCCGTAAGTTTCTTTACAAAATAAGAAAGTCCGCGCAAAAATGCCATAGCCCCGGAAACAAGCAAACCTTTAGCTTTTATTCCGTTTCTTATTCCAAAAAGAAGTTTGTTATAAAGAAGCGGAACACCAAGCATAATTGTAATCTTTCCTTCCCGCAATTCTGTCATAAGGCGCGAAACCGCAAGACTTTTTCCGAATACGATTTCCGCTCCAATTTCAACAGGAACAATAAATGCCGCCTGCATTGTATACGCGTGATGCAAAGGAAGAAGCGCATAAAAAACATCTGTTGAATAAACAGAAAGATTTGACTGCGCAATGAATCCGTCTGAAATAAGATTTTTATGACTGAGCATTACACCTTTTGGCTTTCCGGTTGTTCCGGAAGTAAAAAGAATTGCAGCCGTATCGTTTTCCGAAACAGGCTCATTCTGTTGAACCGGATTTTTAGCGCTCAAATTATAAATATAGTTTTCGGCATTTTCCTTATTCAAAGATTTTATAGTAAGTTCCGGAAAGTTTTCCGAATAAAAATGCGCTTTATCATCATCGCAAAAAACTATTTTCGGTTTTGCAGTTTTTACAATATTAGCAACATCCGCTTTATGAAGTCCGTTATCTACCGGCACAACAATTCCGCTGGCAAAAAAAACAGAATGGAACGCAACTCCCCATTCAGGAGAATTCTTCCCCATTACAATAATGCGGTCACCTTTTTTGATTCCGTTCTCGATAAGCCAGAAAGAAAGAGTTTGAACTTTTTCTAAAACCTGAGAATAAGTAAGCGATTCTTTTGAGTCATCTGGACTGTTAAAAACTGTAAAAAAAGGACGGTCTCCATTGCGCTTTACCTGAATTTTAAGCATTTCAGGAAAAGTTGGCCATTCTCCATAAAAATCCTTATTACGGAATCCTTCCAAAAAGTTCCATGGTTTGCGATTAATTTTTTTGCTCATATATAAAACTATAATTTATGGAAGCATTATTTGCAAATAAAAAAATTTTAAAATAAATCAACTTCGCTTTTTACGTTGCTTTCTCGCGACAAAACTTCTGTTAAAAAAGGCAGAATTGATTCAAGGTGCTCTTTTAATCCCCATGAAGGCTGAACAACAAACATTCCGCTTCCATAAAGTCGCGGTCTTGCACTTCCGATGGAATTTTCGAGAGAAGTTTCTTGATGACTTTGCTCTGAATCCACAAAAAGTTTTGCATCCAAAATTTCTGTATGAACATCTTTGTTTTTTACAACGGCATAAATCGCTTGCTTCATATTTTCAATTTCTTCAATTTTGTTCTGCAAAAGCGGATACCAAAGCAAAATTGTTGCCGCGCTCCATTTTTTATGCGCAAAAGACAAAAATTCGGCGGCATTTGTAAAATCGGATTTTTCTTCGTAACTGGGATCGCACAAAATCGCGCCGCGGTTAATTTTTGGAGGAATATTTTTTCTTAGCGTTTCCCAGCCGGAAACATTTTGAATTCCGACGCAACAGTCCGGTTTAATAAAATTGATATTTTTTTGCAATTCTGAAAATTCAGTCTTATGAAGTTCATTCAGACTTACGAATGATTTTTTTTTGGAAAAAGAGACTTCAAATACCGGACTTCCCGGATAAAAATTATTTTTTAAGAACGGTTTTACAAAATTCAAATACGGAAAAAGCTGTTCAGGAATCCGATTTTCATCAGATTCTGCAATCTTTAAAAGTTTATAAATTCCGATTTCGGCTTCGGCAGTTTTTTCCGATTCTGCACTTTTTAGATTATAAAGACCTCTTCCTGCATGAGTATCAAAAAAAGAATATGGTTTTTCTTTTTTATTCATATATTCAAGAACATACAAAAGAGTTACGTGTTTTAAAATATCCGCATGATTTCCTGCGTGAAAACTGTGCAAATATGAAAGCATAAAATAATTTTCTATATTTTTGCTGTAAATTTCAATAGAAAAAAACAAAATAAAACGAAAATGTACAAATTACATTTTTCATCAGACAACGGATTGCATAAAATGAAGAAAAAAAACAAAAAGGCCGCAAAAAGCGACCTTTTATGGAGACAACCGGATTCGAACCGGCGACCCTTTGATTGCGAACCAAATGCTCTACCAACTGAGCTATGTCCCCGAACTCAACAGTTTATATTATTACATTTTTGCAAAGAATTCAACAAGTTTTAAGAGGTGTATCAATCTCACCAGATAAAATTACCCCATAAAGTGGCAGATGAAAATCGTACCCCATTTTATAGGGCTTTTTTTTTGCCCAACCCGCAATTTCTTTACATTACATTGTTTTTTGCTGCTAAAAACAGTGAAAATATATTTTTGATGCTGAGAAGTCCATTTTGCGGGAATGAACTTTGTCAGCATTTTTTTTGTCGTTTTCAAAACTTCTCTATGTATCCAAAGAAAACGACACTCCATTCTGCCGGAGGAGAATTTATTTCAAGTTTTGAAATGAGTTCTCGGGCAGACTTTCGCTTCGGTCTATCGGGCGGGGGATAGGTGGATTTGGTAGGCTTTGCCGGATTTCCGACAAGTTCCTTGTCTGCCGCTTCCAGAAGGTTCGACTCCTTCCCGAAGCAGAGGCTGCGTTGCAGTCAAAAATCTAAATAGTAACGAGGAACTACTATGGAACAATTCAACAATGCTGAAAAACAGCAAACTTCAGAACGCAACAAGCGTTCAAAAATCATCGCATTTTATTTTTCAAAAGGCGGCGTGGGAAAATCACGGCTCGCGATTCTTCTCTCAAATTATTACGCCGCAATCGGCAGGAAAGTCTGCGTGATTGACATCGACTCTTCAACCCATTCCTCCACGGATTATTACAACATCGAGGAGAATCTTGAGAAAGCAAGAAAGTCGCACAATGTCGCAAAGCTGATGTTTGACACAGAGAACGAGCTAGACGACTTTGCGCTCACGACAAACCATGAAAACATTTTTTTAGTTCCGTCTTCAAGAAATCTCTCATCAATGCGGACAATGAACGAAAACACCTTCAGAAAGATTCTCTCTAAGCCAAGCTCCTTTGACTTCATCATCCTTGACTGCCCACCGGCATACGACAACTTCGCGATAAATGCAATCCGCGCGGCAGACAAGACAATTTCTCCGTGTCTGCAGGACAATGACAGCTTCGGAAACGCAGTCTCGCTTTTCGGTGATTATCAGAATGAAATCGAGGACAAACTCAATGACTGGTATCTGATTGTGAACGGCTACAACAAGCAGTTCGCAGACGCAGTTACAGGAAAACAGCAGGAATACATCTCACGTTATGTAGAATTTTTTGGAAATCACCTTGTGCCGAAGGAATGCTGGCTTCCATGGACAAAGGACATGAACAACATCAGGGACAGAGGACTTTGCCTTTCTAAGACAAAAATCCGTGGAGCGGTCTGCAACGAGACGCTCTTCAACGCAATCAAGAATCTCGCTGAATGCTTTGTTGACGAAGACAAGATTGAAGAGCCTGAAAAATTCTAGGCAAAAGAAAACATTGAAAACTATCGCCGTAATGTTACGGCGATGAAACAAACAAAACCAAAGGAAAATGGAATGGCAAAACTCACATCAAACATAAATTCATCGCTTCTGAACACGGGGATGGGAACTCTCTCAAAACTTGTCCCGACGGAAACCATCACAGTAAATGAGACTCTATCAAAAACCTTTTCTATAAACGAAAAGACTTTTAACGATATAAAAGAATCTATAGAAAAAGAAGGATTCAGAAAAGAAGAGCCGATTGTAATCGCCCAGCTGAAAGACGGAACTGTTCTCGGTGTCGCGGACGGACACACTCGGTTAAAGGCTGCAAAAGAACTCGGACTTGAGGAAGTCTATGTGACTTACAGGACTTTTGAAACATTGGAAGATGCCCAGCAGTACACAAAGGACAGGCAGTTCAAAAGACGGAATCTTTCGCAGGCTGAAATCTACGGATATGCAGCAGAACTTGAGAATGTCGAGGAGAAAACAGGTGAAGGAAGAGCAACAGAACGTCTTGCTAAAGAAATTGGAGTTTCTGCATCAACATTGCAGCACGCAAGAACCGTGGCAAAAAAGGCAAGCGACGAAGTAAAGGAAAAAATCAAGAACAACGAGATGACCGTGAACCAGGGCTACCAAACTGTCCGTCAAAAGAAGGAATCAAAGAACGATAATTCGGAAGATGATTTTGACATTGACGGCGACATTTCTGATTTATCCGATTCGCTTTCCGACAACTTCGGAACTCCACAAGGCTTGAACTTCAACCATTCAGACGGAATCGAACGGCCACACTATACGGTGCATCCGGAAGACGACACAGACCGCTGGATTAAAG
>CAYXDA010000004.1:0-30540 GCA_964463615.1 uncultured Treponema sp. | reverse complement strand
AAACAAAATGGTCTTACACAGGAAAAACTTGCCGAATTAGCTGAAATTTCAAATACTTACATTGCAAATATCGAATGCGGAAAAACTTGGATAAGCGACAAGACACTTGAAAAAATATCTGCGGCTTTAAACACAAAGCCATACCTTTTTTTTCTTGAACAATTTACAAAGGAAACAAATTCAGAATCTGAAAACAATTTGCAAAAAGAACTAAAAAAAATTGACGAAACCAAAGAAAAAATTTGTAATTTTGTTCAAGACATTTTCAACAAAGAATTAAAGCTTCTTCTTATTAAAAATAAAAAAGATTGAATTTCCATCGCTGCGTTTCCGATATTTTGTAAATTTTGAAAAAAATCGTTATAATTAAACTATGAGTTACCGTTGCCCGCGCTGTCAAAAAAAAGATGAATTTTGTCTTTGCAAATATACAAAAGAAATTGATTCCGGAATAAAGTTTGTTCTTTTAATGCACCCGAAAGAAGTAAAAAAGAACCGTACAGGAACCGGCTGGATAACGCGAATCTCATTAAAGGATTGCGAAATTTTTGAGGGTTTGGATTTTTCGCAAAACAAAAAACTTACCGGCCTTTTAGAAAATCCGCAATATTTTCCGGTTTTGCTTTATCCGGGAGAAGATGCCTGGAACGCAAAAAAAGCCGGTTTTTCACAAACAGTTGGCGACCGTACTATTTTGGCAATTATAATAGACGCAACATGGTTTTGCAGCAGAAAAATCATTCAACATAATCCGTGGCTTTTGAAATTGCCAAAAGTTTCTTTTGCAGGCGAATACCGTTCAATTTTTACGTTCAAAAAAGAGCCACGCCCGGAATGCGTTTCCACAATAGAAACATGCTACTATTTAATAAAGGAACTGCAAAGCGCCGGACTTGCAAACAAAGATGCGAATCCGGAACCCCTTATGAACGTTTTTAAACAAATGATAAAAAATCAGCTGCGCGCAGAAAATGAACGCATTTTAGGTTTGCGCCCGAACACTCACGGATGCGACGCAAAATACACAAAATTAAAGGAAATGCCCGATTTTTAATTATTTCTGAACGGAAGAACGCCTTCCGCCTCAAATTCGCCGGCCAGCGCGCCAAACATAGCTTCCAAAGTATAGCCGCTCCAGCTGTAGCCAAGCAAAATCTCATCAGCCCAGTCCAGTCCGAAAGAATAAGTCGGCGTCATAATAGAAAGGACAACAACTTTTTTTCCTTTGTCTTTGAGCTGCTGCGCTATTTTTGCGCTCCGCTCATTTGCCACCAAAAAAACTATTGTGTCATAAGAACCGTAGATTTTCAGTATGTTTTCGCTCATCCAGGCAGTTTCGTTCGGTCCAAGCTCATAACTGAATCTGAACTCATTTGCATCAGGGTAGCGTTTTTTTCCTTCTGTAAAAAAGCGCGGCAAAGAGCCGCACAGCAAGACTTTTCCAGCGTTCTGCGCATTAAAAACGGTTTCCGCTTTTTTGTAGAAAGTTATTGACCTGCAAGCCTGCTGTAAAAAGAATTTATCACCTTCTTTATCCGGAATATATTTACTGATTTCTGAAGCATCAGGATAAAGCGGAGCCGCGTTCTTATTCTTAAAATATTCAAGTTTTGCCTTTATTACCCGGAAAGCCGCATCTTTAACGCGGGCCTTAAATTTTTCATCCGAACGCATTGCGGCAAGATTTCCAGTCCATAAATTTTCGCCAAGCCGCGCAGTTGTTGAAGAAATTACAATATCATTTCCGGCTTCAATCGCCATTTTAAAAGCGGCAGAAACAGAACCGGCAAACATAGTTGCTCCGTTCATCATCATATCATCTGTAATGATAAGACCTTCGTATCCAAGTTCGCCGCGAAGCAAATCTGTTAAAAAATATTTTGAAAGACTTGCCGGCGCACCGGTTTTATCAATCTGAGGAAAACTTAAATGTCCGCTCATAACAGCAGGAACTTTTTCTTTTATCAACATTTCAAAAGGAACGAGTTCACGGGTTTTTAAAGTTTTCAAATCAATTTCAATCTGCGGAAGATTTATGTGCGAATCATAACTGGTATCACCATGCCCCGGAAAATGCTTTACAGTGGGAATTACGCCAGCCGAAATACTGCCGTTCGCCCAAGCCGCGCCAAGAATTCCTGCTTTTTCGGGATTATCGCCAAAAGAGCGCGTTCCAATAATTGTAGAATCATGATCTGTAAAAAGGTCTATCGTTGGCGCAAAGTTCATATTTATTCCAAGCGCTTTTATTTCCCGGCTGATGTAATACGCCGAACACCAGGCATCAACAGGAAAACCACCGGCGCCAATCGCCATATTTCCAGGAGTTATTGCAGTTTCGCCTTTTACGTGACGAATCCAGCCGCCTTCCTGATCTGTCGCGACAAACAGCGGAATTTTAAAACGACGCGAAGCCGCGCTTTTTTGCAATGCAGTAATTGATTTTGCAACAAGATTTATGTCGTCCGTATTCCAGCCGAAAACTTTTACGCTTCCCAATCCTCGTCCGGCGACCCACTGAAACAAAAGATTGTCCGGCTCCGCTCCGGCCCATCCGAACATAAGAATTTGACTTAAAAGTTCTTCGTCCGTCATCCGCTCCACAAGAAACTTTGCAAGTTCTTCATCCGGAAAATCGCTCCAGAACGTGGCATTTTCCGGAATCTTTGTCTGTGAAATCAAAACGCTGCAAAAACAAACACCAAGCAGAAAAACGAAAAACTTTTTCATAGTGGTAATTTTACAAAAAAAATGTATAATTCACAACCATTTTTAGTTTACTCAAAAAGCGGGCGTTACGGGCGACGTTTGAGCCCGTACGGTGGGTAGACGAAAACAGAAGGGGATTCCTGAATCCCCGAAAGTTTGAGGCGTAGGGCGGTTGTCCGCCCTTCATAATAAATTTCAGGTTTCTTCTGAATTATCTTTTTTTATTCCTGGCAGTTTTTCTAAAATTCCGCTTGTTACAGAACTTAAGTCTTTTAAATTTCCGGCAATGCTTTCGGCAAGATTTCCGGTTAAATTAGTTATTCCGGAAATTCCTTGCGTAATTACAGAATCGCTGAACATAGAAGCAATCTGCCATTTGTAAAGTTCATTTATTTTGCTGCGGATTACGGTTCCTTTTGCAGTAAGCTCAACGCCAACTTCAAACTGACGGTCGATAAAACAGAATGCGCCTATTTTTTCAAAAGGTTTGAATCCGTTTTTAGGGCAAATAAGCCGTTCAAGTTCAGAATTAATAAGATTTCTGACTTTTGGATTTCTTAAAAGCAAAGTCATATTTTCTGTTTCAAGAGAATTTGCTTTCGCAAAGTCGATTATAGTTTCTTTTTTAGGAATTAAAAGCGCGCCCAAACAATTCTTATCCTGACCGACAACAACTGCCTGCGCAATATACGGAGATTCAACAAGTTTATTTTCTATAGGAAGCGGTTCAACATTTTCGCCGGAACGCAAAACAATTGTATCTTTTGCCCTTCCTTTTACGATGATATCGCCTTTTCGTGAAAGAACAACAAGATCTCCTGTATTAAACCAGCCTTCTCGCAAAACTGAATCTGTAAGTTCCGGCTGATTATAATAGCCTTTCATAACATTTTCACCGCGGACATATAAAACACCCATTTGTCCGGGCTCACACTGAATGCCGAATTTATCCACAACTTTAATTTCGTTGTGCGACATTACGCGGCCAATCGTTCCGATAACCGGACGTTTATAACTTCTGACACAAATTATAGGTGCGGTTTCCGTAAGTCCGAAACCTTCCAGCAGTTTTATTCCTATTGAATTGTAAAATCTGTCCAAATTTGGAGCCAACGCTCCGCCACCGCTCATTCCAAGTTTAAAAGAGCTTCCGAAAGTTCCGCGCGCTCTTGCAAAAAACATAAGTTCGCCAAGAGCCTTAAAAGGAAAAAGAAAAATGCAAGGAATGTACAAGGCTTTATTCAAAACAGAAACAATCCAGAGCGGCTTCTTAAATTGAATATTCCTGCCAAGAATTACGTCTATCAAGCGACGGCGAGTTTTTGCCGCTCCGGAGAAAATCTTAAAAAGCACTTTTTTTACAGAAGATTTTCCTACCAAATTTTTTTCTATCTGTTTGTAAATCGCATCCCAAATGCGCGGAACGCAAGCCATAAAAGAAATTTCTATTCTTTTGAAATCCGCCAAAATCATACTTGGAACAGGTTTTGTGTAACACATAGAAATTTCTTTTGCCATGTAATAATATTCCATTTCGCGCTCATAAACGTGCCAAACCGGAAGAACGCAAAGAGTTTTTTCGCCGGGTTTTAGTCCAAGAACTTCGGAAAGTCCTTCAATCTGACACAAAAAATTCCTGTGGAGCAATTCCACGCCTTTTGGAGTTCCTGTTGTTCCGGAAGTAAAAATTATTGTCGCAGAATCCTCTGATTTTCCGCAGTTTACAATATCTTCTATTTTATTTGGATTTGATTTTCTAAATTCCTTGCCAAGTTTTAAAACTTCATCATAAGAAAGAACCTGAACATCAACCAAAGAAACATCAACGTTTTTATTGTCGATTACAATAATTGTCTGCAAATCTTTAAGCTGAGTCCTGCAATCAACTATTTTTTTATAGCTTGAATTATTTTCCACAACAATAATCTTGCATTCGGAAAAACTTAAAATGTAAGCCAAATCTTTTACAGTCGCTTCGCTTCCGCGCGGAATATCACAGCACCCACAAGACATAATTCCAACTGAGCAGACAAGCCATTCTTTTCTGTTATCAGAAATAAGTCCTATATGCCCGTTGGAATTTGCCCCTAAGGAAACAAGCCCGCCTGCAAAATCCAGCACGCATTCTTTGAACTGCAAATAACTTACCGGAACAAAATTTCCTTTTTCATCTTTTGAATATTGAATTACAGAATTCGGAGAAACCGATGCTTTTTCGCATACCATCTGCGGAATTGTTGAATACATAATTTACCCTTTAATACATTTTACAACAAAAGTTATAATTTTACATGTCATCAAATTGACATTTTTTGTTAATTTGTCAAATTATAAATAAAAATTCCCCTCTGTGTCAATTTTTGTATTGAATAAAAGAAAATTTAATGCTAGGCTAATTTATCGTCGCTAGTGTTACTGGAAGGCGATTCTCTGGAGAGTTCCCGCAACAAAACGGGACGCCGAAGGGTTAAGGCTATTCAAGCCGACATCTCAGGCAAAGTGGACAGGGCAAAAAGTCTATTTCAACTCTTTAGAGAGCCAAAGTTCAACGGTTTCCGTTCGGACTGGCTCTTATTTTTTTTAACTTCAAATTCTGAAACAACAGAATTTTGAAAACGAGGACATCAATGACTTTTACAGATTTCCTTACAAAAGTTGACGACATTGTTTGGGGCGTACCAACAATCGTTCTTATCTTGGCAACAGGCTTGCTTCTTACAATTCGCCTTCGTGGTCTTCAGTTCAAAAAACTGGGACTTGGTTTTAAAACACTTTTCAAGAACGAAACAACAGGAAAAGGTGATGTAACTCCTTTTGCGGCATTGTGTACAGCACTTTCCGCAACAATAGGAACAGGAAACATTGTTGGAGTTGCAACAGCAATCGCAACCGGCGGACCGGGAGCCCTTTTCTGGATGTGGGTTGCCGCTCTTGTAGGAATTGCAACAAAATACACAGAATGTATGCTTGCCGTAAAATACCGCGAACACACAGCAGACGGCCACGTACTTGGCGGACCATTCTATACAATTGAAAAAGGAATGAAAGAGCGCACTGGATTTTCATGGAAATGGCTTGCCGTTCTTTTCGCAATATTCGGCGTATGTGTAGGACTTTTCGGAATCGGAACTTTCACTCAAATCAATGGAATCACATCGGCAGTAAAGAGTGCGTTTGACCCGAATTCAGAACACATCGCATTTTCGCTTTTCGGAAACAACTATTCCTGGGCAACTGTAATCGCCGGCGCAATTGTAACAATTTTCGCAGCGCTCGTAATCATCGGCGGACTTCAGCGCATTTCAAAAGTTGCGCAAGTTATCGTTCCATTCATGGCAATCCTTTACGTGTTCCTTGGAATAAGCGTTCTTCTTATGAATGCAACAAAAATCCCCGGCGCCTTTGCAATTATATTCAAAGCAGCATTCGCACCAAAAGCGATTACCGGCGGTATCGTGGGTTCAATGATTGTAGCAATGCAAAAAGGTATTGCACGCGGAATTTTCTCCAACGAAGCAGGACTTGGTTCTGCCGCAATCGCAGCAGCATCCGCACAGGTAGAAGAACCGGTTCAGCAAGGAATTGTTTCCATGCTCGGAACATTCATCGACACTATAATCGTATGTACAATGACTGGACTTTCAATCGTAATCGCATTCACAGTAGACGGTCAGTTTGTACTTCCGCAGGTTGGCGGCCAGATTCTTCAGGGCGTAGACCTTACTTCAAAAGCATTCAGCAACGTTCTCGGCGGCGACGGACATTCAGTTCAGTTCCTTCTTATGATTTGTCTGATTTTCTTCGCATTCACAACAATTTTAGGTTGGGATTATTACTCAGAACGCTGTCTTGAATACCTTTCAAACGGAAAAATGAAACTTGTTTTTGTCTACAGAATTATTTACATCATCGCAGTTGCAATCGGACCATATATGACAATCAGCCAGGTATGGACAATCGCAGACATTACAAACGGACTTATGGCAATTCCAAACTGTATTTCACTGATTGTATTAAGCGGAGTGGCGGCAAAAACCACAAATGACTACTTTAACAAGTATCCAAATCTTTAATCGGTAAAACAGAATAAAGCTTATAACTTAAGGTGGGGCGGAGCACCGCCCCTATGCCGCATTTCATTGCGGCATACCCCACCCAGCGGGGCAAAAATGAAGTTTGCAACCAGCCCCGCAACGCCCCAATAAAAACAATAAACCTACTTTTCTTCTTTTTGCGCAAGAATAACAGCCGCAAAAATCAAAACACAACCTATAATTCCTAAAAGCGTAAGATTTTCACCGGAACCTTCAACCGGAAATAAAATACTGAACAACATTCCAAAAACGCTTTCAAAACTCAGCAAAATTGTCGCAAAAGAAGCGTGCAGATACTTTAATCCGATATTCTGCAAAACAAACGCAACCGCCGTACTTAAAATTCCCAAATATAAAACAGAAACAATAAAACTTTTGCTTTCAAACGCCAAAAGTGGAAAAGGCTGCAAATTAAGCGTCAAAGAATTTGTCTGCGCATTATAAAACGGAGCGAAAACCCAAGAAAGAATTGCCCCGCAAGAAAATTCTAAAAAAGCATATACAAACGGATCGTTTTCTTCGCTGTTTTTAGAAAAATCCGCCTGGTAAAATATCTGCAGACAATAAAATATTCCGCAGACAAGAGTAAGGCTGTCCCCAAGATTCAAATGAATTCCATTTTTCAAATCATCACCAAGAGAAAGAAAAGCAATTCCTATAATCTGCAAAATAACTGCAACAAAAACAAACCAAGCCGGGCGTTTTTTATAAAAAAACCAACCGTAAAAAGGAATAAGAACAACATAAATCGTAGTTAAAAATGCGTTCTTTCCCGGCGTTGTATAATTGCAGCCTATCGTCTGAAAAAGATATGCTAAAAACAAAAATATTCCAATAATTCCGGCTTTCTTTAAATAATTAACATTAATTTTATTCAAGCGCTTAAAAAACACAATCCCCAAAACTACAGCCGCAATTGAAAAACGGAAAGCAAGCATATAACAGGCACTTATATCGCTAAGGCTGTCTTTTACAACAACAAAAGCAAATCCCCAAATTGCAGCCGCCAAAAGCGCGCCTGCCGCCGCAAAAAATTGAATCATATTAACTCCAAAAAAAAAGGATTGCCCTTCAAGTTCAAAACAAACAACATTTTGAACTTGCGCAGAATCCATATTCCAAATTCAATCGGCATACGGATTCCGTCAGGCAACCCTTTTCGCTTTTAATTATGCGCTATTCTTACGCTTTTTTTGCTGTTTTTTTAGCAGCATTTTTTTCTTCTGTAAGAGGTCGCGGTACTCTTTTCAAGTGCCAAATATCGCGAACATAATCTTCAATTGTTCGGTCAGAAGAGAATTTACCAGCATTTGCAATATTCTTTAAGCAAGCCTTAGCCCAAGCATTTTTGTCTGCATAAAGTTTTTCTGCATCATTCTGCGCACGGCAATAATCATCAAAATCCGCAAGAACATAATAAACGTCCGCACGGTTTCCTTCTATTCCATAAACCAAAGAATCATACAATTCCTTGAACAACTGATGAGTAGGATCATAAGTTCCATCAACAAGCTGATTAAGAACCTTTGCCAATCCAGGATTTCTTTCAATATATTCCTGAGGATTATAACTGTGTTCATCTTCAATCTTCTTAACCTGTTCTGTAAGAAGACCGAAAATAAATGCATTTTCCTTTCCAGCTTCTTCTACGATTTCAATGTTCGCACCGTCCATTGTTCCCATTGTAAGCGCACCGTTACACATAAACTTCATGTTAGAAGTTCCAGACGCTTCAAGTCCGGCTGTAGAAATCTGTTCAGAAAGGTCTGCGGCAGGGAAAATCTTTTCCGCGACAGAAACTCTGTAGTTTTCCACAAACACAACATGAAGACGGTCATTTACGCGACGGTCATTATTAATTCGTTCTGCAACTGTGTTAATAAGTTTAATAATTGATTTTGCCCTGCGGTAACCAGAAGCCGATTTTGCTCCGAAAATATAAGTTTTCTTTGCAGGCTTGTAGTTAGGATCATCAAGCATTTTGTTATAAACATACATAACGTGCAGAATATTCATCAACTGGCGTTTGTATTCATGCAATCGTTTTACCTGAACATCAAAAATTGATTCCGGATCGATAAGTTCATTCTGAGTATTTTTTAAATATTCAGCAAGTTTGCGCTTATTCTCTTCCTTAATAGACATAAGTTCTTTAAGAGATTTGTCATCATCAAGATATTTTTCAAGTCCTTTAAGCTTTGTAAGATCTTTTTCCCAACCATGACCAATTCGTTCTGTAATAAACTTTGAAAGTTCCGGATTTGCAGAAAGAAGCCATCTTCGCTGAGTAATTCCGTTTGTCTTATTATTGAACTTTTCAGGATAAAGCTCATACCAATCGTGAAGTTCTTTTTCTTTAAGAAGTCTAGTATGAAGTTCTGCAACGCCGTTTACGCTGAAACTTGCATGGATTGCAAGCCAAGCCATATAAACTTTTCCGTTGTTGATTATAGCCATTCTTCCATGACGTGCATAATCGTTCGGATACTTTGCAGAAAGTTCAATCATAAAGCGGCGGTTGATTTCTTCTACAATCTGATAAATTCGTGGAAGAAGTCCGCGGAAAATTTCAATAGGCCATTTTTCCAATGCTTCTGCAAGAATTGTGTGGTTTGTATAAGCAAATGTTTTTGTTACAACTTGCCATGCGTCATCCCAACCAACATTGTATTCGTCCATCAAAATGCGCATAAGTTCAGGAATCGCAACAACCGGATGTGTATCATTAAGCTGAATTACGTGCAAATCCGCAAATTTGCTGAAATCAGTTCCGTAATCAGAAACATAATGGCGAACCAAATCCTGCAATGATGCAGAACTGAAGAAATACTGCTGCTTCAAGCGGAGCGCTTTTCCGGAAGGACCTGAATCGTTAGGATAAAGAACTGCAGAAACATTTTCTGCGCTGTTCTGTTTTTCAACCGCGCGGTTGTATTCCATATTGTTAAAAAGCTGAAGATCAAATCCGTTCGGAGAAGAAGCCTGCCACAAACGCAATGTGTTTACAGTTCCAGTTCCGTAACCAACAATCGGCATATCATAAGGAGTTGCAGTTACTTCTTCTGCATTTTCCACATAATAGCGGTCGCGTCCGTCCGGAGTTTTACCGTAAGCAATGTTTCCGCCGAACTTAACTGTTACAGCCAAATCTGAACGTTTAATTTCCCAAGGGTCGCGGTGAGCAAGCCAATTGTCCGGATATTCAACCTGATAACCGTTTTCAATGCGCTGCTCAAACATTCCGTAGCGGTAGCGGATTCCGTATCCGTGTCCAGGATAATCCAATGTTGCCAATGAATCCAAGAAACATGCTGCAAGACGGCCAAGACCACCATTTCCAAGACCTGCGTCCGGTTCCTGATCTTCCACCATATTGTAGTCGATGTTCATTTCTTTCAAAACTTTTTTTACATCATCTAAAATTCCAGCATTGATAAGATTGTTGCTCAAAGCGCGTCCCATCAAAAATTCTGCTGACAAATAATACAACTGTTTTGTAGGCTTTTTTTCGTATTCCTGGCGTGTTGCCATCCAATTATCCATGATAACTTCGAGCGCAGAAGCCGAAACTGCATCAAAAAGATCATGTTTGTTTGCCTGCGAAATATCTTTACCGTATTGTCTCTTGAGTCTACCTTCAAGATTTTCCTTAAATTTTGCGGCATCAAATTTCATTTAAAATAACCTCCACGGTATTTTCACTTATGTCGAATTTTCGACAATTAATAAATAAGACTACTAATAATTTCAATATTTTTCAACCGTCGCTGAAAGTTTTATTATTTTGCCATTAAAATAACAAAACTTGACGTAGGAAGAACATAGCGCTGCTGCTCCGGAAGAACAATTTCTCTTCCCAGTTCAACAAAGCCCTGCTCGCCCTGAACTGATGTATCTGCAACAAAACACCATCTTTTTCCTTTCGGAAGCGACGGAAGAGTTACCGTTACATCATAAATATCTGTATTTGCCGCAACAAAAAAATCATTATCCGGATTTCCGTTTTCATCCGGAGCGGCTGCACCCACAAGTTTAAAAGCCAAAAAGCGTTTTACATGCGCCCAGTCAGGATTTTTTCCGTCAATATCGTACCATTCAATTTCCGCTTTTGAATCAGAAAAAAACTTTTTGCGTCTGAATGCCTGATGCGCTTTTCTTAACAGAATTGCCTTGCGCGTAAAGTTAAAAAGCTCCTGATTTTTCTTTTCAAAATTCCAGTTCAACCAGGAAATTTCGTTATCCTGGCAATACGCATTGTTGTTTCCCATTTGTGTTCTGCGGAATTCATCACCCGCACTGAACATCGGAACCCCCTGCGAAACCATAAGGCAAACCATAAAGTTTTTAATTTTTTTAAGGCGCAAAGCTTCTATTTTAGGATTTACTGTAATTCCCTCATAACCGTGATTATAACAGTTGTTGTCATCCGTTCCGTCGCGGTTGTTTTCACCGTTTTCATCATTATGCTTTCCATTGTAACTTACAACATCGTTCATAGGAAAACCGTCATGGCAGGTTACAAAATTAATGGAAGCATCCGGTGTTCTGCCCGAATGATTGTACAAATCCGAACTGCCTGCAATTCTAGTTGCCGCAGCAGTTGCAACACCTTCGTCCCCGCGCACAAAGCGGCGTATGTCATTTCTGTAGCGGTCGTTCCATTCGCTCCATCTTCCGCCGGGAAAACCGCCCACAAGGTAACCGCCGCCGCAATCCCAAGGCTCTGCAATAATTTTTGATTTGCACAAAATTGAATCTTCGGAAATAGCGTTCGTAAGAAATGGAAAGCCCTGCATATTTGAGTTCTGGTCGCGGCAAAGAGCAGCCGCCAAATCAAAGCGGAACCCGTCCACGTGCATTTCGCTTACCCAGTAGCGCAAACTGTCAAGAATAAATTTTGTTGCAACCGGATGAGAAGCATTTACCGTATTTCCGCATCCGGAAAAATTGTGATAATACTGCTTTTCTTTCTGCGGAAGCATATAATATGTAGAATTTTCAAAACCGCGGAAACTGAACGTATAACCGTGTTCGTTTCCTTCTGCGGTATGATTAAAGACAACATCAAGCAAAACTTCTATGCCCGCTTTGTGAAGTTCGCGCACAAGAGTTTTAAATTCGCGCACAGAAGAGCCCGGAGCTTTATCCGAAGAATATGATGTTTTCGGAGCAAAAAATCCGATTGTACTGTAACCCCAATAATTAGAAAGATATTTTCCTGTTTTTGGATTCACATTTCCGGTTTCGTGCTCATCAAATTCAAAAACAGGCATAAACTCAACAGTTGTAATTCCAAGTTTCTTTAAATAAGGGATTTTTTCGGTAAAACCTTTATAAGTTCCCGGAGCAGAAACTTCAGAAGTCGGCGAAGCGGTATACCCTTTTAAGTGCGCTTCATAAATTACAGTTTCGCTAAGCGGATAATTAAGCGGCTTATCGCCCTGCCAGTCAAAATCAGCATCATCAACCACAACGCATTTCGGAAAATTTGACAAATCCGAAAGTTTACCATTCTCAACACCGGCAAGACCAAGTTCACGCTGTTTATTATAAGACTGAAAAACAGATCCTTGTGTAAAAGCCTTTGCATAAGGGTCAAAAAGATATTTATTAAAATTAAACCTATGCCCTTCCGGCGGATTATACGGTCCGTCCACCCTAAAAAGATACAAAGCTCCTGCAGAAAGACCTTCAATAAAAATATGCCAGACACTTCCAGTTTTATTTTTTACTGGGTCAAAATCAATTGACATTGCCGGCTGTTTAGAATCAGGCGCATCGAACAAATCCAGAACAACTCTCTCTGCGTTTTTGCTGTAAACAGCAAAATTAACACCGTTTCCAGATAGAGTTGCCCCAAGAAGTTCTGGACGGCCTTCAGAAATCTGACCTACGTTCATAATCGTTAATTTTAACATAAATATATTTTGTTTTCCATAACAAAAAAATAAAAAACAGAATATTTAAAGGACAGAGTAAAAAATTAAACATATATGAAACACACCGTCAAGCAAACAAAAATAAAACAATAGTAAAATTTACATAAGTTTGTTCAAAGTTTTATCGTGTTGACGCCAATTTTTGTCAACTTTAACCTGCAAATCCAAATCAACCTTAAAAGAAAAAATTTCGTGTATTTTCTTTAACGCGGCAAGACGGATTTCTTTTATCATGGAAGCGCCTTTTCCTATGACCATTCCTTTCTGACTTTCCCGCTCAACGCATAAAAATGCCCGCACCCAAAGTTTTCCGTTGTTTCCGCGCCGTTCAATATCAGAAATATCAACATAAAGACAATGCGGCAACTCCTGCGACAATCTGTTGATTGCCTCTCCGCGGATAACTTCGCTGATTCTGAACGAAACATCCTGATCGGTGTACATATCTTCCGTGTAAAGCGCAGGCGCAACCGGAGAAACTGCGTAAAGCGCGCGCAGAACTTCATTAATTCCAGTATCATTTTTCGCAGACATTTCAAGGATCCGTTCTTTTGGCAAATCAGGTAAAAAATCACTTAAAAATCCGTACGCCGATTTTACATTAGATTCAGGAGAATCAACTTTGTTCAGCGCAACAACCAGATGTTCAATATATTTAGAAGCAAGCGCCGCATTCATTTTTTCTTCGTCGCCGGGTTTTCGCGTTGTATCAATCACATAAAGGATGCAGTCCGCTCCGTCAAGCGTATCTTCAGTAACAGATTTCAATTTAAGATTCAGTTTTTTTTCAGAATCGTGATAACCGGGAGTATCCACAAAAACAAGCTGTCCGAGCGAAGTATTAACAATTCCGCGGATTGCGTTGCGGGTTGTCTGCGGAACCGGCGAAACAATAGAAACAGGTTCCTGGCAGGCAGTATTTACAAAAGTAGATTTTCCTGCGGAAGGCCGTCCAAGAATTGCAACCAGCGCAGTTTTTTCGCCAACATCAATTTGATTTTCGTTTTCCATAATGTAAGTTTATCAGAATAAAAGTTTTTAATTAAGACCATATTTTTTTAACTTGCATATCAAGATTCATATTATAGATAAAATTTATTATTTTTAAGGGAAAAGTCTTTCCCTACGCACGCACTTCGTTGCGTGCTACCCATTCTGCGGGGCAAAACAACATCCGCTTCATGCCCCGCAACGCCCCCATAAAATTTCAAAAAATTTCACTTTTTTTTTGCTATTAGGACTTATTACTATTTACAAAAAAGAAGATCAGTTGTATATTTATCTGCAAGGAAGAAATAATTTTATGCAATGCAGAAACACAAACCAGCGAAAACTGATTATGAAACTTATGACAAAAAATTATACTCATCCTACAGCCGATGAAATTTACGAACTTGCAAGAAAAGCGGATTCGCATATAAGCAGGGGAACTGTTTACAGAAATCTTAACTTTCTGGCGGAAAACGGAAACATCTTAAAAATAAGCGTTCCGGACGGAGCGGATCATTTTGACTGCACTGTAAAAGAGCATTATCATTTTCATTGCTTAAAGTGCGGAAAAATGTATGATGTTCCAAAATCAGTTTTTGTGGAAATGGAATCTGCCACAAAAGAAATGGAGCAAAAAGGTTTTTTAGTTCAGGGACACAACCTTATTTTTACAGGGATTTGTCCGGAATGTAAAAAACTTTAACAGTCTAGAATTTACATTTTAGGCTAATATTAAAAAATCATTTTGGGGGAACGAAAATGGATTTGAAGGGAACAAAAACAGAAAAGAATTTGCAGGCCGCATTTGCAGGTGAATCACAGGCGCGCAACAAGTATACTTATTTTGCAAGCGTTGCAAAAAAAGAAGGATACGAACAGATTGCCGCAATTTTTGAACAGACTGCAAACAACGAAAAAGAACACGCAAAAATGTGGTTCAAACTTTTAGGCGGAATCGGAAACACTGCAGAAAACCTTAAAGCTGCCGCAGACGGTGAAAATTACGAATGGACAGATATGTACGACGAATTTGCAAAAACAGCCCGCGAAGAAGGTTTTGAACAAATCGCAAAAATGTTTGAAGGCGTAGGAAAAATCGAAAAACATCACGAAGAGCGATACCGCAAACTTCTTAAAAATGTTGAAGACAAACTTGTATTTTCCAGCGAAGGAGATGCAATTTGGATTTGCCGCAACTGCGGACACGTTTGCGTAGGAAAAGAAGCTCCGGAAGTTTGCCCGGTTTGCGCTCATCCGCAAAGCTATTTTGAAAAACTCAACGAAAACTTCTAAGTAAAAATCCTACAGGATTAAAAAGCACCTTAAAGTTGGAAACAATTTTTAAGGTGCTTTTTTTTTCAGATAAAATCAATTAAAGAACTTTAAATTAGAATTCAATTTTCTGCGCAACATAATTTTTTTATCAGAAATTTTCAGTATTCATTCAAATTGCATAAGATTATTATAAATGTTAGTATATGCTAACTATAAAATATTGGAGCAAATATGCATTTTCTTAGCGAACTTCCGTTCAAAAACATTTTTTCAAAATCTGTGCGCTCTGCGTCTCTTTTGCTTTTTTCCGTTCTGCTTGCAGTTGCAACTTTCGGAGGCTCGCTTTTAATCGGAAGCCTAAAAAACGGACTTTCCAGCCTTGAAAAACGGATGGGCGCAGACATAATAATTGTTCCGTATCAGACAAGAACAAAGGAAAGCATAGAATCACTTTTACTGAACGGAAACCGAACCGCTTTTTATATGAACAAAAATTATATTGAACGGATGCGCGAAATCGAAGGAATTGAAAAAGTTTCTCCGCAGTTATTCTTATCTTCAATAAGCGCCGGGTGTTGTTCCGTTTCGCTCCAAATAATCGGATTTGACCCGGAGACAGATTTTACAATTCAACCATGGGCAACAGAATCTTACAAAGGAAAACTTAACGATTTTGAAATTCTTGCAGGTAGCAAAATAACTGTTCCGGAATCTGGAATATTAAAATTTTACGATGTTCCATGCAAAATCGTTGCACAGCTTAAAGAAACAGGCTCCGGATTAGACAACGCAATTTACACAAATATTACAACAATCAAAGAAATGATAAAAAACGCAAGCAAACTTCCGAATTCGCCGGCCGCAAAAGTAGATGCGGACAACGTAATTTCTTCTTTAATGATAAAAGTTGAAAACGGCTACGATGTAGAACAAGTAAAAGGGCAAATCAACTTAAAAAATCATAAAGTACGCACAATCCGCGCAAAAAGCATGACAAGCGATGTTGGCGACAGCCTTTCAAATATTTCGCAGATTGTAGGAATTCTTGTGTCTGTAATATGGTTTCTTTGCATAATAATTATGCTTATCGTCTTTTCGATGATTATAAACGAACGCAAAAAAGAATTTGCAATTTTGCGCATAGCCGGACTTTCGCAAAAAAAACTTTCGCGGCTTGTAATCTCCGAATCCCTTATAATAAGCATTTCCGGCGGAATTATAGGAATTTTTACGGTTTTGCTTATCGGAATTCCTTTTAAAACTCTGATTCAGGAAAAACTTTCTATGCCGTATTTGATTCCCGGATTTTTTAAAACATTTTTACTTTGCCTGGGAACGCTTGCAATTTCAATAATTTCCGGCGCTCTGGCATCTGTTTATTCCGCCATAAAAATAGCAAAACAAGACACCGGATTGATTTTACGGGAGGCAAACTGATGGAACTTATTGCAGAAAACGTTTCAAAACAATACTTCAGGAAAACTAAAAATTCAAATTATTTTGATGCGCTGAAAGAAACTTCTTTTACACTTAAATCCGGAAATCTTATAGAAATAGAAGGTCGTTCCGGAAGCGGAAAAAGCACTTTTTTAAATATAATGGCAGGAATTCTGCAGCCGACAACCGGAAAAATCATTTTTAAGGATGAAAAATCCGGCACAGAAAAAAATATTTACAATATGAACGACACTGAACTTTCGCAGTTCCGCAACAAAAACTTCGGAATAATTCCGCAAGGACAAAGCGGACTGAGTGCGCTTTCCGTAATTGAAAACGTAAAACTTCCTGCATTGATATACAATCCGGATTCAGAAGAACTTTCGGAAAGAGCAAAAAATCTTCTGGAAAAAATGGGAATTAAAGAATTAGCGGAAGAAAAGCCCTGCAATCTTTCCGGCGGAGAAATGCGCAGAATGGCAATTGCACGCACGCTTATAACAAAACCGGCATTTATTTTCGCAGATGAACCGACAAGCGATTTAGACGATGAAAACACAAAAAACGTTCTTTCGCTTTTACAAGAAATTGCGCAGCAGGGGACTTCCGTTCTTTTAGTTACGCACGAAACTGACGCTGCCCGCTACGCAAACCAAGTTTACAAAATGAACGCAGGTGTTCTTTCGGCGGAAAACTAGTCAAAAAAAAACAGTCTGAAAGCAATACGACATTTTTTTTGCATTTTCAGACTGTTTTATAGATTTTCAATTATTTTATCATTTCCGCAAATTCCAGCGGATTCCCGTTATTTTTCACTTCTTTATGAAATTTTCCATGTTCCAGAACAATTGTTCTTTGCGCAAATTGGGCAACTTCCGGAGCGTGAGTTACAACAATAATAGTTTTTCCTTCGCTGTTAAGTTTTTTGAAAATTTCAATAACAAGATTTTCATTCGCTTCATCAAGATTTCCGGTCGGTTCATCCGCCAAAATAATCTGCGGATGATTGATAAGAGCGCGCGCAATGCAAACCCGCTGCTGTTCGCCGCCTGAAAGCTGATGCGGCAAATGCTTTGCGCGTTCCTTTAATCCGACAAGCTCAAGCATTTCCATCGCTTCTTTTTCGTCCGGCATACTGTGATAATATTGACTTACCATTACGTTTTCCACCGCAGTCAAATAATTCACAAGATGAAACTGCTGAAAAACCAGTCCAATTTTATCGCGGCGGATATCAGTAAGTTCTTTGGAAGAAACTTTTGTAATATCAACTCCGTCAAGAATAACTTCTCCGCTGGTAGGCTTATCCATACAGCTGATAATATTCAACATTGTAGATTTTCCGGAACCGGAAGGTCCCATAATTGCAACCCACTCGCCCTTTTCTACATTCAAGCTGACATTTTTTAAAGCCTCTACGGTTCCGCCGCTATAAATTTTCGATATATTTTTTACTTCAAGCAATGACATAGTTTATTCTCCTGTTTTCATTATTCAAATTTTTATTCTCCGCGTAAAACTAAAGCGGGATCAACATCCGTTGCACTTCTTACCGGCAAAAGACAAGCCAATGCTGTAACCGCAACAGAAACAATTACCGTTAATGGCGCAATTGCCGGTGTAAAACTTATGCTGCGCGCAAAAACATTTACAGAAACCGCCTGAGCAAAGAAAAATCCTAAAATTACGCCAAGAATTCCGCCAAGAGCGCCAAGAAACAGACCTTCTCCAAGAAATTCCCATACAATTTCCCGGTTAGAAGCCCCCAATGCTTTTTTTAAGCCGATTTCGCGGCGGCGCTCCGTAACGACAGCCATCATTGTAGTTGCAACGCAAACCATTGTAAGAACAAGAACTACAAGTGTTACAATATAAACCAATGCCTGCAATTTTCCTAAAACTGTTCCTTCAGACTGAGTAACGCGTTTTACAAGATTTGCTTTTAGCGCAGGTACATTTTTAGAAATTTCATCTGCATATTTTTCAAGTTCCGTAGAAGATGCTGAAATAGAACATTCCACAACATCCACAAGCTCTGTTCTGTCATCCATTTCTTCTATATCGCTCATATTAACATAAATACAGTCTTCTTCATTTCCGCCTGTCTGCAGAATTCCTGTAACTTTAAGTTTTTTATTGAACTGATTTCCGTCCACATCAATTCCGGAAGCAACAAATTCCCGTCCGTTAGTCAAACCGACAACGGAAGCAACAGTCTGACCAATCAACGCTTCGCCATTTTGCTCCGGATAACGCCCGGTAACGTACCAGTAAGGGCTTGTTTTTTTTAGTTCATTAAAATCGGTTCCGGCAGAAACAAACGGCTGCTGATTAATCTTTATATTCTGATATTTAAACGGCGTCACGCCTACAACAGAATCTTTTACAAAAAACTTAACAGCCGTGTTCAAATCTTGTTTTGTAAAACTTTCCGTTCCGCTGGAAACAAGCAAAAGATTTGCGCCGTAAGAACGCAATTCTTTTCCCATTTGACGCGGAACATCATAATAAATTGTAACAAGTCCGCTTAAGACTGTTGCGCCGATTGCAATTGCCAAAAGAGCAATCAGCATCCTGCTTCGCCGCCTTACAAGAGAACTTGTTATCATCTTCATATAAAACCGTGATTTAGTCATATAAAATCCTTTTATTTTATTTGCGAATGCGTGAGGGATTGCAGGGGCGCGCGGAGCGCGTTCCGAAGGAATGCAGGCGAAAGCCGAAACCCCGAAAAGCCCGACGGTGCAAAGCACCGGCACGCCCTAACTTTCATCTTCAAACTACAAAATATTATCTTCCGTGCAAAACTTCCGCTGGTTCCAATTTTAAAATCATTTTTATAGAAGGAACGCTGCCTGCCATTGTTACCAGGAAAATCAAAATAACTACCAGCGGAATTACGGTCGGTGTAATTGCTATTGCAGAACCAAAAACGCTTTTTCCGATAACCTGCGCAAAACCACAACCGGCAAAATAACCGATAACGCCGCCGAGTATTGCAGTTATTATAATTTCTGTAAGAATAAGCCAAGCAACCGGTCCGTCGTGCGCGCCAATCGCTTTTAAAAGCCCGATTTCTTTGCTCCGTTCCATAACGCTTGCGGTAACCAAGTTGGAGATTCCTAACGCAGAACCAATTAAGCTTAAAATTGTAATCAAAAGCATCAGAAGTTGTGTTTTTTTTAAGATTGCGCCCTCGCTTTCTGCGACTTGCCGCACTGGTTTTGCAATCGCATCGGAAATAACTTCCTGTATCTGATAGCAAATGGAAGAAACATAAGCTGTGCAATACCAAATTTCCCGCTCTGCATTCGTAAGGCTTTCAGGATTTTGCGCCGCTTTTCGCGCAAGTTCGTTATCCGGCGAAGTAAGCGCGCTTACTTCTATTGAATTAATCAATCCTGATTTTCCGGAAAGTTTTTGCGCAGCTGAAAGATTCATAAAAATATTTTTATCTTCCTCGCCGCCTGCATCGAAAATGCTTTTTACAATATAAGTTTCCGAAGAGGAAGAACCTTTGAGTGTTATTTTATCACCGGCGTTTAAATTAAACTGCCGGGCAACTTCCGCGCCGAGCATAACAGAATTTTCTTCCTGTTCTGTGAGCCAGCCGCCATTTTTCAGATGCCACCAGTTTTTCATGCTTATCATTCCGGCGTCAAGTTCTTCCCCTGTAGGCAAAGCAAGATGATGATTGAACCAGGTTCCTGTGATTTTTACATTTTTTCCGTCAAGTTTTACGGTATCTTCCAAATATGGTGCAAAATCTACAATATTATAGGCCCAGAAAATAGTTTTTATTTTTCCAAGTTCGTCTTCCTTTAAATATTGGGAAGAACCGTTTTCAACACCATACATATCGCTTAAAAGTCCGGCTGTTTGCGGAACGACGCGGATATTTGCACCGTAAGTTTTTAATTCTTGGTTCACTTTATCGCCAACGCCGAACATTACGTTGAGCATTGCAGTTGCAAGACTGGCTCCCAGCGCAATTGTAAAAGCAATCATTGTCATTTTGCCCTTTTGCCGCCAAAAAGCCAGAAAAACCATTCTTAAAAAAAACATTTTTCTTTTTGCCTCCTTCTAAATTTGTGTTCCAAGATTTTTATCTGAACCTTCTTTTTTCAACCAAAAGGTCTTTTACATTTATTTTTATTTCTCCATCCTGAATCTTGTAAAGAAGTGGAATGGGATTACAACCGCCTGGAAAACCGATTGTGTTTATATTCATAACAACATCGCAGAGTTTGCAAATAACTTTGCCATTTTTAAAATAATATCCGGTTGCACCGCAAATTTCGCATGCGTCAAAACCAATTCCGAATGCAAAGGCATTTTTTTGAATTATTATAAAGCGGATTCCAACTCCGTCGTCTGTTTTATATTCAAAACGATGCAGCATTCCGTCGCGAACATTTTCAAACGGAATTGAAATTATATCGCCTTCAATTTCAAATGGTTCTGCGGCAGAAAGAACAACAACTTTTTCGGTTATCTTTTTAAATACGGTCAAATCAACAATTATTAGCGAATAAAAGAGAAAACTTGCAAAAGCCCAACGCCTTAAATTCCTGCATTTTGCACGGATTTTTCTATGTTCCGCAGGATTTGCATACTTTTCATGATTGTTAAAGCTAACATAAATAAGAATTGCCGCAATCACAAAAGTAAGGGCAACTGCAATAAAAGTAAAAATCAGCTGGTGATTGAGCAAGAACATAATCTGCTTTCGCAACGCTCTGGAAACTTTTATCCAGCGGCGGACAATCATCGGACTTAAAAATGGGCCGAGCAACCCGATAAAATTAGAAAATATTACAACTGAACTATACACAACGGTGCAAAGGCAAGGAAGATTCTTCAGAATTTTATACACAGTAAGAGTAGCAAGAAAAACTACAAGAAGGCCAAGCACAAAACCTATAAACTTAAAAAGAAAATCTGTGCTCATCACGCTTTGCCCGCTAATCAAAAAATGGAACGGATAAAGCAAAACGTTCGGCAGCTCATACGAAATCAATGCGAATGAAAAAAGGCTTCCTGCAATATCCAATGCAAAATTGCAAGCAAGCGGACAACTTCTTTTCTTAGAAAAAACAATCCAGCTAAAAATAAGGTAAAGCAACCCCGCGGCAAGGATAATTCCCATAAAAACAAGATTAAAAACAAGTATTGTTTTATCTTTGATTAAAGTATTTTCCTTAACAATGGCAATAAACAAAGCCATTGAAAAACCAGCAAAAGTTCCCCAAAAAACAAACTTTTTCTGTTTTTTTATAGTAAAAAAACTGGCAAAGTAAAAAATTATTCCCAAAAGAATGCCAGGAAGAGCAAGGTCGCGAACAACCCAAACAAAATATTTCAGCATTTCAAAAAACCTGCATAGCGCCTAAAGACAATAAAACACGCACCGAAAAAGCAGAAGCCTTCCAATGCGTGTTTTAAGCAAACTACAGGAAAACCTGCAGCCGCAATTTTAATTCACAAAACAATCAAATTACCACTGTGGTCCAAGGTATTCCCAATCCGGCCAAACAACATCCAATGTCTTTGTTTTCCAGTAATCAGAAAAGCGTCCTTCTACACCAGTAGATTTGTCTGTATGAAGAAGATAGCCCTGTTCTTCCGGACTGTGAATTTTAAATGTTACAGTGTAGTTTCCTGTTGGAATCGCTTTGATGTTAGCACCATAGTGCGGACCGTCAGAAGCGTTCATCAACATAAATGTTCCAGATGTAGCAATTTTTCCGTCTGCATTTGATTTGATTTCATAATCTACAGTCAAATAAGGAACAAAATCGCCTACACCATAACCAAGATTGTTATCCAAAGCGTGAATATCAGCTTCTACATGGAAAGCGTAATCAGCCGCATTGTAAACAGCGCCATTTCCTTCCATATCAACCGGCTGGAAGTAAACACCACCTACGTTAAGGAAGCCAACTTCCTGTTCATCACCAATGTCGAATTCTTCAAATCCGGCATCTTCTCCTGGAACAGAAACAGCAACTTCTGACTTTGCAGCTTTGCTACAACCCATAAAAGCAAATGCAATTACAGCACTTGCAAGAACAACTAATTTTTTCATCTAAAAACTCCTTTTGTTTTTAATTAAATACTACTTATTTAGCAAGGTGAAAAATCACCATAGTTACAAATTTATTGGTGGTTAAGTTTACCGAAACCACAGTTTGTTTTTAGCAATGTCATTTCGACAGGCTCAATGACCACTTAATTCAAAACCGGAAGTTTATTTCCGTCTTTTTCTTTTTTGAGCAATGTAAGAATAAAATCCGCAATTACCCAAACAACACTTACTGCAACGCAAACAATTCCGAATGCAATAAAGAATTTTCCAAAATACGGATGAGCTTCCAACGAACCGTGTCCCATAAATGCAAAGAACAAACCGAATACAGTCAGCGAATATTTAAGAACAGCCATTCCAACTTTTCCAAGGTAGAAATCGCCAACACCTAAATATCCAAGGACAATCTGAAGAACAGCAGCCAGATTTTTCTTTTTAGGAGAAACCGTAAGTTCCACATTATTCTGAGCATTTTCCAATGCTTTCTTATTTTTGCCGAGCTGAAGAACAAATCCCACTACAACCGGAATAAGGAACAAGAACTGAGCAAGCAAAGTTTCTACATATGGATGAATACCGATAATATCGACTGTCGGCCAACCGTTCAAAATATGAGGAACAACAAAGTCGCCTTCCACGAATTCGGAAATTCCGCTTCCTACAAAAGCAACGCACATCAAAAGCATAATGACAGAAGTTCCCAGGAAGAACGGCTTTAACGGCAACTTTATAGAAACGTAGCGAATCAAATAGTAAACTCCGAACAAAAGAACAACACCTGCAAAAAGTCCAATCCAAATAGCGCGGATTGCAGAACCGTCCTGCGCCCCAAGCACCAACGCCTGATAGAACAATACAATTTCCGCACCTTCGCGGAAAACAGCCAGAAACGCCGTAAACGAAAGACCAAAAATGCTTCCCTTATCATCAGAAGCGGCAACCTGATTTTTAATATAGGTTGTCCACTGATGCGCATCCGACTTTGAAACCATCCAGTTTGATGTGTAGAACAAAACTCCAGTCGCCAAAATCATTGTAAGACCTTCAATAAGTTCCTGCTTGTCGCCCTGCCCACCAGCAAGAAGATTAAGCAGAATTGCCATAACAATAGAAGCGCCAATACCTATCAATGAACCGATATAAACAGATTTGCACTCTGACTTTTTGTCCGACTTTACAAGATATGCAAGAATGGCTCCGACAATAAGAATCGCCTCAAAACCTTCCTTCAAAATAATCGAAATAGAAGCAATAAAGTTAACCCAGAAAGAAGCCCAACTGCTCTGATTTGATTTAGGATCAAGAATCACAGCATCTTCGCGTAACATTGATTTCAAAGTTTCAATCTCCGCCTTTACTTCCGCTTCAGTTGCATTTTTTGAAATTGTCTTTTTTATTTTTGCAAACTGAAGTTCAACCTGTCCCGCTCTGTTTCCTGATATTCTTGCTTTTACAGTCCGCTCAAATCCAATTTTTTCGTAAAACTGATAATACGCTACATTCACCTGTTTTTTCGCAGCTTTTTCCGTTTCTGCAGGAGTTCCGCCTTTATAAATTTCAAGCGCTTTATCAAGCTCAATATCCATATCATCCACAACCGCGTTCCAGTTTGCATACTGCTTTTCTTCAGCAAAAGCAGAAGCAGCAACACCGAACAACATTGCAGCCGCAATAATCACGCCAAGAAACTTGCGCATTTTTATCTTTACCTCACAAAAAATTTTAAATTACCTAAGATTAGCATATGCTAATTCATTTATAATAAAATTAGTCATTGCTAACTAAAATGTCAATAGCTTTTTTTCATTTTAAATCTTAAAATTTTTAAACCGTTGAATCTTTTAAAGTCTTATTCCAGCCCTTCTACCATTTTGCAAGCGGAATTCCCTGCAATCCTGCCGTAAATAACAATATCCGCAACCGCATTTCCGCCAAGCCTGTTTCCGCCGTGAATTCCACCCGCAACTTCGCCGGCCGCAAACAAACCTTTCACAACCTTGCCGGAATTATTTATAACTTGCGCATCCGTGTTAATTTTTACCCCGCCCATCGTGTGATGAACCGCTGGAGTAATTTCGCAAGCATAAAACGGACCTTTTTTCAAAGAGCGTGGCATTTCGCTGGCTTTCCTTCCAAAGTCAGAATCTTTTCCGTTCATCTGGAACTTATTGTACCGATTAACAGTATTTTCAAGTTCGGCGGCAGGAATATCCAATTTTTCCGCAAGTTCCCTGACAGTTTCGCCTTCCGTAAGCAATCCCTGCTTGTAATAAGTTTCTATCGCCTTTAAAGAATCGCGAATCCCCTGATCAAACAAAAGAAATGCAGATTTTCCGGACTGCGAAAGAACCGCCGCAGAAACAACATCGCGCGTAAGCATTTCATTTGCAAAACGTCTTCCCTCGCGATTAACAAGAATCGCACCGTTTCCTCGCACTGCTTCCGTAATCATCATTCCACTTCCCACAACAACCGTAGGATGCGTTTGAATTTGATTCATCTGAATAAACTGCGCGTCAAATTTCTGCAAAAGAGCAAACGCATCTCCCGTAGCCCCCCTGTGGTTTGTAGTCGAAAAATCTTTCAAATCCGGGCGATACTTTGCAATAAGTTCCGGATTAGCCCCAAAACCGCCGCTTGCAACAACAACCGCATCCGCATAAATTTCGTAACTTCCAGTTTCCGCCTCAACGCGCACGCCAACCGCCGCTCCGTCTTCTTCAAGAATTTCTGTAACACGATTTCTAAGCCGAACATCAACAAAATTATCATCAGCCGCTTTCGCTAAAACAGGAATAAGATGCGCACCAATAGGATAACCGCCTTCCGGCCGGTGAGTTCTTGGATTTGTGGAACCAGCCATTTTTCCAACATCACTCAAATCCGCACCAAGCGAAATAAGCCAGTCAACCGCATCGGCAGAATCTTCCACAAGAGTACGCACAAGTTCCGGATTATTCAAATTATGACCGCCATTCATAGTATCTTCAAAAAACTGCTCATTGGAATCCTCTATGCCAAGCTTCCGCTGAACAGAAGTTTCAGAAGCATTCAATCCACCGGTCGAATAATTTGAATTTCCACCTATAATTCCCATTTTTTCAAGAACAATCACATCCGCGCCATTTTGCGCCGCCTGAACCGCAGCCGCAAGTCCCGCTCCACCAGAACCAATAACAACAACATCGCATCTTGTGTTCTTATATTTTTTCGGCTTAGAACCAATTCCCTTTGCATTTGCAATAGCATTTTGCAAAGCAGTTTTTGCACCATCAGAAGTCATCGTCGCACCAGAAACAGCATCAAGAGCCTCCGGTTCTGCACCTTGAACAACTTTAGATATAAAATAAGAAATCGCAGGTTTTGCAAAATCCGTTTCCGCCTCAGAAACCGCCTTCCCGCTTACAATTTTATTGTCTTTCACTTTTATGGAAACCGTAATAATTCCGTTACGCCCTTCTCCAACACCATAAAATTCACCGTTTTTCATTGATGCACTTTTATTTTTGCATCCACTCACAAAAATCGCCGAAACAATCATTATCATAAAAAATTTTGTAAATTTCATCGCAAACCTCTAATTTTCTTCTAATATACAACAGTTAGCCGTAACTAACAAGATATTTCAAAATTGTTTTTTTCAGGCGGTCCGTCAACAAAGTTGCCGTCGGGTGTTCCAGGGCCCGCTAACGCTCGGTCTCGCTGCGTTCGCAAGCTCACTACGCTCGCCTTTTGCTGCGCAAAACCCTTTCATACCCTACCGCTCCGCTACACACAAAAAATCCTGCAAACGCAAACGGATTTCTCTTCTATCTTTCAACCATTTACCATTATATTTAAAGTAAATTAAGGAGCATTTATGAGTGTAATAAATCTGAACGAAAAAAATTTTGAAGAAGAAGTTACAAAAAGCGAAAAACCAGTTTTAATTGATTTTTGGGCTTCATGGTGCGGTCCCTGCAAAATGGTTTCTCCTTTAGTTGACCAGCTTGCAGAAGAACACAGCGAATACAAATTCTGCAAAGTAAATGTCGATGACGAAGAAAGCCTTGCAATAAAATTCGGAATTATGAGCATACCAACTCTTATTGTTTTCAAAAACGGCGAACAAAAAGCAAAACAAATCGGCGCTCTTCCAAAACAAGAAATTTTGGATTTTATTAAAAACGCATAAAAATACCGTTCACAAAAAAAATATAACGCGCCTCAAATCGCAATAAAAGCGCAAAAAAATACAAAGACTTTTATATCTTTATATTTTTTATTATAATCAGACAAAAAGGACTTATAATGAAAATTGCATCTTTAAAAAATGAATTAACTACAAATGCTTATCCAGGCCGCGGAATTATTGCCGGTCTTTCCGAAGACGGAAAATTCGCCGTAAGCGCATATTGGACTATGGGACGCAGTGCAGGCAGCCGAAACCGCATCTTCACAGAAACAGAAGACGGAATTAAAACACAAGCTTTTGACCCTACTTTAATCGCCGGTGACCCAAGTTTAATAATTTACCGCGCAGTCCGCGTTCTTGGAACAAAAACAATCGTAACAAACGGCGACCAGACAGACACAATTTACGAAGGATTAAAAGACGGCAAAACATTTGAACAATCGCTCCGCAGCAGAAAGTATGAACACGACGCACCAAACTATACACCGCGAATTTCAAGCGTTTTAGACATCGCGGACGGAAACTTTAACTATGCAATTTCTATTTTAAAAAGCGACAACGGAAATCCAGACAACTGTTTGCGCTTTACATTCACTTACGATGCCCCGCAAGCGGGAAAAGGTCATTATATCCACACTTACATGGGCGACGGAAATCCGCTTCCCAGCTACGAAGGCGAACCTACTCCTGTAGAAATCTGCGGCAGCATTGACGACTTTACGAACAATATCTGGTCTTGGCTGAACGAACAGAACAAGGTAAGTCTTTTTGTTCGCTACATAGAAATAAAAACAGGAAAAACCGAAACAAGAATAATCAACAAAAACAAATAAAACGCCAATCCCGGTGGTTGAGCCCATTCAAAACCACCTCTTAACAAAAAAAGCGCCCCGAAAGGGCGCTTTTTATCATATTGCTAGCATCAATTAGCGGAGCAAACTAAGCACATTCTGGCTTGACTGGTTTGCCTGAGCCAACATTGCTGTTCCGGCCTGTGAAAGAACTTGGTCTTTTGTAAATTCAACCATTTCATTTGCCATATCTGTATCGCGGATTCTTGATTCAGAAGCCTGAAGATTTTCTGCACCAATATCCAATCCCTTAACAGTCATATCAAGGCGGTTCTGATATGCACCAAGATCTGCGCGCTGCTTGTTAATCTTTTTCAACGCTTCATCCAAAGTACCAATAGCGCGGTTTGCATCATCCGGATTTTCCAAAGTCAAAATTGATTCATCGCCAACATTGCGAAGACCAAGTGCCATTGCAGACATAGTACCAATATAAACCTGAGTTCTCTGGTCCATATTCGCACCAATATGAAGCCACATAGAACCAGTTACAGTGTTTTCACCAGTCGGGCGTGCAAAACGACCAGTCAACATATTCATACCGTTAAACTGAGCGGCAGACGCAACACGGTCAATTTCAGCAATCAAAGAAGAAACTTCAACCTGAATCTGCATGCGATCTTCAGCAGAATAAATACCGTTCGAAGACTGAACAGCAAGCTCACGAATTCTCTGAACAATATCAGTAGTTTCCTGCAAATAACCTTCTGTTGTCTGAATAAAAGAGATGCCATTCTGCGCATTTGTAGAAGCCTGTTTCAAACCTCTGATCTGTGAACGCATTTTTTCTGAAACAGCAAGTCCAGAAGCATCATCACCAGCGCGGTTAATTTTCATACCAGAAGAAAGTTTTTCCATACTTTTCTGCTGAGCCAAATCCTGAATTCCCTGCGATCTCTGAGCAAACATAGCGCTCATGTTGTGATTAATAACCATAGTTTATCTCCTTGGTAAGTTTTCAAAACTTATTACAAGGGTCCTACCACCCTTTACTTTACTATCGGAGAATGCATTTTTTACTTTAGGAAAATTTGTTTTTTTTTGATTATTTTTATATTAAGGGGAAAAGCCTTTCCCCTAGTTTCAGCCTGCAAGCAGTCTTCAACCTACCCCATTCTGCGGGGCAAAAAAAAAGAACCGCACTCAGCCCCGCAACACCCCCATAGAATTTTACACGGCTGATTCAGTTCCAATACAAATATTTATCCAATGATTCCAAACAGTTAATGTCTGTTGCAATTTCCGCAACCGTTTACAATAACATGCGGAGTTCCGCTTTTAGTTTTATTAAACCTGCGCGCCAGCAAATACTGGTTTTGCGCCACATTTTTATGACAAACCGGACACGTCCTCTTTACACCGTTCTCGCACTTAGGAAAACAATGCGGACAACCGTAAATATAACAAATCTGATCGTTTACATTACCATTCGTAACAAAAACTTTAGAAACAAGATTTTCACCTGGAACAAGCAAAGTTCCGCAAACCGGACAATTAACATAACCGCCAGATTTTTTTCTATTTTGCCCGCCCCGCTTTTTTTCAGCAAAAACGCTCTGGTTCCGCTCTGAATACAAATATCTGAAATACATTAAAGCCGCAATTATAATAATTACGGCAATTCCCATAAGAAAAAAATCCATTTTCTGAAAACGCACTATTCACTTTTTGGCGCGGCAGATTTTTTTGGCAAAACAATCAGATTGCTCTGCGGAAGTTCTTCTATCCAATGACAAAAATCGTGCCATTCATCAAGGCGGTGATTTTTACGCGTTTCATAAATTCCTTGCAAAACCTGATAATTCATCTGCAAAGTAGCTTTCTGATTCAAAGAAGCCGGCAAAAGCTGAATCATCTGCCACCAGTCATCTTTATTCTTCGTTGCATTAAAGCGGTCTCGTGCGGCATTCATCGTATCAATCAAAACATCAAGCGCTTTCAAAGAATCGCTGTTCAAATGTTCATAGGAAAAATCTTCGCGCACAAATTCTTTTGCCTGAACTTTATGCATTGTAGAACAACTGTTCCGCACAGTTCCAACTTTATAAGTATCCATTTCCGCCCACCAGTAACGCGGAGCAGTAATATCAAACTGAACTGTAATATATCTAAGAAATTTTGCATGGCTCGGACCGGAACGGCTAAGCCTGTCCATCAAATCAACATCAGCCTGCCCGATAATATATTTTCCACAAGAATCATAGTGACTGTCGCTTTTTTCCCAACTGTTAAAAGAATTTCTCATTCCACGAATCGCCGCTTCCCAGCCAAAGATTTCTGTCTTTTCAATTTTAATCATCTTGTAAATTTCCACCCTAAAATTTTAAGAATTAGTCAAATCGCCGGAAATATCATCCATAACCTGAACCGGCTCTTGAACCAAAGGTTTGTTTCTAAAATAAAAAACAACAAAAAGAATTCCTACAATGCACAAAACAATTCCTGCAATTCTAACAAGAGCAGCGCCTATTTTTAAAGGAATCAAAAGCATAATAAGTCCCAAAATAATAGAAACAACCGCTTCTACAACAAACTGCTTTCTGTCAATTCCGGAATCTCTTAATTTTCCTATTGAAAACAAAAGAAGTACGGAACCCGCCAAAAAGTAAACTGCAAGAATATAAAGCATAGCAGTCCAAACAACAGCCGCAAAACGCAAAGGCAGACAAAACGCCAAAAGTCCGACCACAATACTTAACATTCCACGTATCAAGACTGAATACTGAAAAGTTGCATCCGGAAAGAGCTTGCGTGTGTAAATCAACTGATAAATTCCGTTCGCTACAGCTTCAATTCCCAGTATAATAACAACAGCTTTTATACATCCGGCAGGAGAAATCGCCATTATTAAACCAACAACTGCAAGAATAATTCCAAGAAACAAACTATTTTTTTTCATATCTTCTCCAATTTTGCGGCAAAATTTTTCTTCAAACCAAATATTTTTATACAAGTATTATAGCACAAATTTGTTTCTAAATAC
>CAYXDA010000003.1:0-31095 GCA_964463615.1 uncultured Treponema sp. | reverse complement strand
TTGTTTTCACAAGCTCTGTCGCAGTCTACGGATTCGCGCCGGTCGGAACCGACGAGAGCGGAAAAATCGCGTACTTCAACGACTACGGGCGCACAAAATACGCCGCCGAGCAGGAATACAAAAAGTGGCTCGAGGCCGGCAGAAACAATGACGTGGCAATAATCCGCCCGACAGTTATTTTCGGCGAGCAAAACCGCGGAAATGTTTACAATCTTCTCCGCCAGATTGCCAGCGGCCATTTTCCTATGGTGGGCAAGGGCAAGAATAGAAAAAGCATGAACTACGTCGAGAATGTGGCAGCTTTCTTGCAGTTCTGCCTAGAAAACGATGAAAAGCTTCCGTGCTTTGATGAAGGATTTGACGGCATAAAAAAAGGCAGGCTCCATCTTTTTAATTACTGCGACGAGCCGGCCTACGACATGAACCATCTTGTGCTCGATGTCTACAAGCATTTGGGAAAGCCGAGGAAGCGTCTTTTTCATTTTCCTTATTGGCTTGCGTACCTGGGCGGAAAATGCTTCGACCTTGCGGCTTTTCTTTTGCACAAGAAGTTTACAATTAACTCAATCCGCGTAAAGAAGTTCACGCAGAACACTTATTTCAAAAGTTCTCGCGTTTCGAAAACCGGATTCAAGGCGCCGGTCGAGCTTGAGGAAGGCTTACGTCGCACAATCGATTATGAGTTTGTGAAGAAGACACAAGGACACGTGTTCCACTGCGAATAAAAAAAAGCTTCCGTCTGATTGCAACTGGAGGTCTTTTTTGTTTAACAAGTTGTATCAATATTATTTCTATGAATTAAAATCGCACTGGCTTTATTTATATATCTTTCCAATCAGAATTTATAACACTATGGATAATGTAGATGCTGAATCAAGTTCAGCAGGACGGTAGATTTTAGAGATACTCTTATAAAAATCATCGGATTAATTTATGCAATTTGTATACTCAATTACTCAATTTACATAACTCTTTTATATTGAAAATCTTACGAATATGAATTACATTATATCTAATCGTGTTTAGTCTAATCGTGTTTAGATAAATAATAGGAGGCTGTATGTTCGTAGGAAGAAGAGCGGAGCTTGCGGAACTTGAACGCATTTATGAAAAAAAAGGATTTCAGTTTCCTGTTATTTACGGCAGGAGAAGGGTCGGAAAAACTCGCTTAATACAAGAATTTGTTTCTGACAAAAAAAACATATATTTTATGGCAACCAGACAAACTTCATCGGAGCTGCTGCAAAGTTTTTCATTAACAATAAAAGAACAGTTCTGTGATGAAAAAACAAAATTCTTAAATTCCTTTGAAAACTGGGAAACTTTATTTTCATACATAACAGAAATATCAAAATCAGAAAGGATTGTTCTTGTAATTGATGAATATCCTTATCTTGCCGGAAGTGAAAAATCAATCTCTTCATTATTGCAAAAATTCATAGACACGCAATGGAAAAACACAGACCTTTATTTGATTTTATGCGGTTCATCTATGAGTTTTATGGAAGAGCAGGTTTTAGAATATGGAAGCCCGCTTTATGGAAGAAGAACTGCCCAGTTAAAAATTCATCCGCTTCCATATTATGAAAGTTTTAAATTCTTTCCGCAGTGGAATGTTGTAGAAAAATTTTACGCATACGGAATCTGTGGCGGCATTCCGTTGTATTTGGAATTATTTTCGAAATATAAAAATTTAAAAGATGCTGTCTGTGGTGAATTTCTATCATTGAGCGGGCAGCTTGGTGAAGAACCCGAAAATCTTATGAGTCAGGAGCTTCGGGAGCCTGCCCTTTACAATGCAATCATTGCTTCTGTTGCGAATGGGAAAAACAAGCAGAACGAAATTGCTTTGTCTGTTGGAGTTCAAAGCAACAGAATAACTTCTTACTTAAAAAATCTGATTTCATTGGAAATTATGGAAAAAGTTATTCCTATTGAAAATTCAGGAAAGAAAGTTATTTACAGAATCAAAGACAATCTTTTTAAGTTTTACTTTAGATTCATAATTGAATGTAAGAATCTTGTCGCAATGGGAATGGGCGAAAAAACATATGAATATAAAATCAAGCCATTCCTTGAAGATTATTTTGGACACATTTTTGAAGAAGTGTGCATGCAGTATTTGAAAAAATGCATTGCCGACGGAAAAATACAAACTCTTTATACAGAATATGGAAGCTGGTGGGGAAATAATCCAGCGGAAAAAAAAGAAGAGGAAATTGATTTGGTTTTTGCTTCAAAAAGTGATATTCTTGTGGGCGAATGTAAATGGCAAAATGAAAAAGTTGGAAAAGATGTGCTTTTAAAATTGCAAAGACGTGCAGAACTTATTCGCAATAACAGAAATATTTTGTATGTGCTGTTTTCAAAATCAGGCTTTCTTAAAGACTGTAAAAATACTGAAAATGTAAAATTTGTTTCTGCAGAAGATATAATTTAGAAAAAGTACAAGCATTTTGAGTTCGGAAAGCAGAACGTAACTTATATCACGTGCGTTTCGAAAACCGGATTTAAAGCTCCTGTTGAATTGGAGAAAGGCTTGCGTCGCACAATTGACTACGACTTTGTGAAGAAGACAAAAGGGCACGTGTTTCATTGCGAATAGCGGTACGAGTTTTCATAGGAAAACCTTGAATAAAGACTTTGCTTTCGTGGCTTTTATGATAGCAAACTTTGTGATTTTGGATAAATATAAAATGTTTGTTTTTGCTCGAATTTGGACGTATATTTATGACACTAGAACAATGTTGAATATGGATGGACAATTTCTTTTCTAAATCATACAAATAATAAAAAAGTTTTAGTAATACAAAAATTAAATCGAAAATTTCCAGAACTTTGGGTATGTAGCACATATACTAAATATAGGAGTGCATTTAAAAAATATTTAAAGAAGTATTTCGGGATAGAAAATTTGTCAAAAGATTATCATGTTGATCATTCCATTTCTAAAAATACATTTAAAGGACATCATGGATATTTTATCCGATTGTTTCTGATTCACAGATCGTCTAACTGCCAGTACGGTTCTGTTTATGAAAAACTATTTTCGAATTGGGAAAATAAAAAGAATTTTTCTGGTGGTTTTCATATGTCTTATTTAACTATTACAAAATTATGTGGTATAAAATTACCTAAATATAGTGCTACAGAACAAGAATTACTGATTGGGACACGGAAAGTTGCTTATTCTATTTCTTCTTTCTTAAAAGAAGATTTTCAAATTACATACTATGGTATTTTAAATAATCTAAATGATAGTTATAGAAAAATTCATATATATGAAAACTATAAAACAAAAATTGGTATTTTTTATAAGTAGTAGAATTTTTTTATATAATTCTTATTTTTGCATATGAAATCAGAAAATTCGCGAGCCAGCCGGCTGGAACTGCATACCAGACAAAGCTGATTCCTAAACGTGGAGCAAAAATCATTGCGACTGCTATTCTTATTGCAAGATTTATAAGGTTTGCCGCCATAAAAACGTTCATGCTTCCTAGTCCGCGCAAAACACCGTCGGTTGCCATTTTTATTCCCATAAAAATGAAAAAAGTTCCAATCCATTTCATATAAGAAATTGAAACTGAATAGGCGAGCGCTGTTCCACTGTTTCCAAGAAAAACTTTTGCAATCTGATATGAAAATGTGTGAATTATGGCGGCTGCTATAACTGCTACAATTAGGTCAAGAAGAAGCGCTGCATGATAGCCTTGCCATATGCGTTCTTTTTTTTCTGCGCCAAGGTTTTGCGCTACAAACGGAGAAACTGCGTTTCCGATTGAAACGAATATTGCAGAGAAAATATTTTCTACTCTCATTGTAGCTGAATATCCGGCAAGTGCTGCTGCCCCAAAAATGTTCACAACTGACTGTACAAGCATCATGCCAATTGAAACTGTTGACTGCTGAACAACAGACGGAACTGCAAGCCGCAGAATATCAAAAAGTCGTGTAGTTCTAAAGCGGGTAAAGTCTGCTTTATATTTTTTCATTTCATGTACAAATAACGCAAATGATATTACTGCGGAAATTCCTTGCGAAATCAAAGTTGCAATTGCAGCTCCGAAAATTCCCATTTTTAGCGATGCAACCATCAGAAGATCCAAGGCGACATTCAATATAGAAGAAAAAATCAAAAGATAGAGGGGAATATATGATTTTCCGATTGAATTGAACATATTGGAAAGAATGTTGTACATAAAAAGAAATGGAAAGCCTGCAAAATAAACGCGCAGATACAAAGCGGATATTTCAAGAATTTCTTCCGGCGTATTCAAAAGGCGCATAATCGGGCGGGAGATAAAAATTCCCAAAACGCCTAAAATAATACTTAGCAAAAGGAAGAAAATCATAGAGGTTGAAGCTATAGTTTTCATTGAAGAATAATCGCGTGAACCAAAATATTTGCTGACGAGTACAGATGCTCCGACTCCTGCCCCGACTGCAACGCAAATAAAAACTGTAGTAAGCGCTGCCGATGCTCCTACTGCCGCAAGCGCATTTTGTCCTATGAATCGTCCTACGACTATAGAGTCTGCTGTATTGTAGAATTGTTGAAAAAGGCTCCCCAAAATCATTGGAAGCGTAAAACGCCACAACGCTTTTAAAGGATTTTCAGTGATTAAATATTCATTGTTTTTCATTTTGGTTTTCAAAAGTATTTTAATAAAAAAACAGTTCTTATAGAACAAATTTAATATTCTTTTATGTTCTGCTGTTCCGATTTTAGATTAATACATCTTATCTTTTAAAAAAAATTTCATCATTCAAAAAAAACGCCTGACAAGAGCATTCTTATCAGGCGTTTTTGCAAAAACATAATTTGCGTTTTTTTATTTTTTAGAATGTATATTTTGCACCAATCTGAACAAAACTGTTTTCTGTCCAGTCGCCGAATTCTTTGCGGTTTTCTACAAAATTTTTCATATAAAAGCCGCTCGCGCTAAGTTCAAGTCCGTCTGCAACGTACCAGGTTATTTTCGGCATAATAATAAGGTCAAAATGTTCAAAACCATAAATTGCAGAAATTTCCGGTTTAACTTTGCTGTGCGCAAGATTGTCAGAAATGTTCAGAACAAGTTTGTTGTCTGTTGTGTAAGTTCCACTTTCTGTGTCGCCGGAATCTTTTATTTTATGGTGATTTATAACGTATTTTCCTTGATTTTGAATATTGATGTTAAGCTCGCTGATCGGAAGATCACGATCAAATCCAAAAACCCAGGCTACAGAATTGTTGTGAATATCCGGCTCATCGCCGGCAATGTCGCTTGTAAGGTTATAAGCGGCTTCCGCTCTAAAGTTGTAAGCGCCAATTGTTTTTGCCGCTTCAATTCCGAAAACTTGCAGAAAATCGTAATCAATAAATTTATCGCTTTCTTTTTCAGTTCCCTGTAAATATTCAGGAACATACGATGCCATTTTTGCGTAGTCAAAAGAAGCGCGTTTATCCCGACCAAAATAATAACTTATGCCCCAATCCCATGAACCTGTTGTTGTTGTAAAACGAGCGCCGGCCTGCATGTATTTAAGCTGGTAAACGTCCGGGTACAAATTGTCTGCAAGGGAAGTTGAATTATTCAATTGCGCAAGATAAAGCGCATTCAAATCAGAAATTTCTTTGCTAAGCTGATTCATTTCGGCTTCATACTGATTTTTTTTGCTTTCTTCTGCATTTTCATGGGCAACAGTTACAGCAGAAAGTTTTGTCCGCGCTCCTTCAAGATTTTTTACAGTTTTGCCAATTGCGTCTGTTCCATATTTTGTAAGAGTTTTTTCCAAATTTATTACTTGTGTTGGAACCCATCTGCCGTCAGAAGCATAGCGGTCTGCCGTCATAAACGGTGTCCACACAAATTCAAACTTGGAAGAAGTAAACGGTCCAACATCTTTTGGAACATTGTAAATTGCGCGAATCATCGGTTCTGCAATTCTGCGGTCAATATAATCCGGAGTTAAAAAATCTCTGTAGTCGTTTGCGTTAAAATTATCAACTACGTGAAGTTTGTCTCCTTTTCCCCAAACGATTTTCATTTTTCCGGCCTGAAGTTCCCAGTTGCCAAGGTAAGCGCTGAGAGTAAGTTCATCAATGATGTCTTCCGGATGATTTTTTATCGTATCCTTGCTGAAACCAAATTTTGCTTCAGCAAAAACAGAATCATTTGCGTATTTTAAATTGATTTTACCTTTCGGATCGGCCTTTGTTTCCCATTCATCAATCGGAAGTCCGCTTGTTCCGCTATCATCAACATAAGCGCGGAAATCTAACTGCGCTTCTCCGCCAATTTCCAGTTTTGTTGCTGAAAAACCAGAACCCGAATCAGAAGAACTGCCAAAATCATCAGAACCAAAATCTCCGAAATCGTTTGAGCCCAAATCATCAAAATCTGCGTCCTGTGCAAATCCTGAAAAAATGCACAAAGCCGTTGCGGCAAGAGCAGCAATAAGTTTTTTCATAATTTTTCCCTTTTTAATAGTGAAACTAATCTGGTAAGAATCCGGAACAGCAGAATATTCCGTTATTCCGGACTGAAATTTAATTTTTTGCTTTATTTTGCAGAATTCAAATAATTTTGTGTAAATACGCTGTCTGGAATCGGTTTATCCAAAATGATGTTGTAACCATTTGCGTTCTTTGCATTCTTTTGCGCGGCAATTCGTGTGGAATGTCCGTTCTTTATATTTTTCAGAACAGTGTCTGTTGTAATGTTATAACCCTGAATGTTTTCAAGTTTGTTTACAGTCAAAGTTTTTACAAGAGTTTCAGTATCTTTGTCATACATTTCTGCATAAATCGGTGTGTAAGTATTTTTGTCAATCCACTGAATTCTGTATGCATACTGCGCATCTTTCAAAGTTTTTGCTGTCGGAGTTGATTTGATTTTCCAGCAGTTGTATCCGTTCTTTTCTTCTTCTGCCAAAAGTTCATGTGTGTCATCGTCAAGTTCGCGGGTAGACATATCATCATAACTTGCATCTGTTCCGGTAAAAGATTTTTTTCCTTCGCTGGAATTTACACGGCGCGAAGTTTTAAGAGAAGGCAAATAAATCCATTTGTCATCATCTTTTCCTTTGTTTTCTTTTTGAAGGAATTTTATTCCGTCGTTAGAAGGGTTATTTGACTTAAAAATCATAACAACATCAGAAGTGTCTGTATTTTTGTTGTGTCGGCCGTATTCATCTATAAGACGGTGTTCTTCAATTTTTCCGTTTTTACTGATTAAATCCATTTCAATTCTTGAATGGTTAAAGTCAGGTTTTTTAATATTCAATGCCTTGTCTACAATAGAGCGGGCATCCTGTGTCTGTGCAAAAAGAAATGCAGAAGCGACAATTGCAGCGACTGAAAGAACTGATTTTTTGAATGTGTTTTTCATAAAATACTCCTTAGCTATTAAATAAATCAAATGACCTTTTTATTTTGACTGTCTAAAAATTTAGACCAAAGCGGTCATTGTGTGTTTTTGTAAACTCAACAACCATCTGTCAAAATCTGTATATGGTGGTTGCTGGAACCCCTTTCGGGATAAAATCCGCAACCACCATTTTTTTTTGAACATTGTTCTTCGGATTTCATAATCAAATCCGGAACAACATTTTATTTGTTTTACTTGTTATTGTTTTCTGCCAAATCCTCATCTTTTCCCAAATCTTCTGTCGGTTCCTCTTTTGGACGGCTGAATTTTGGATCATAGTTTGTAAGGAATCCAGGAAGAATTGTCATTGCAAGCATAGAACTTGTGAACATAACAATCGCAACAAGAATACCTATATAGCGCAAAACCATAAATTTAGAAAGACAAAGAACCAAGAATCCAAGTCCTACAGCCATTGCGTTTGTAAGAATTCCTGTTCCGCTGGAACGGAATGTTCTTCGCGCAGCAGCATGAACATCTGTTGTTTTTGCGCGTTCCGCCCGGTAAGTTTCAAGAAAGTGGATTGTGTAGTCAATTCCGATTCCGACTGCTACAGAAGCAATAATTGAAGTTACAAGGTCAAGGTTAATTCCGAAAGTTCCCATTGTCCAATAGTTAAGCATAATTGTAAGTGCAAGCGGAACGGCACCCAAAAGTCCTGCAAATACAGAACGGAAAGAAAGAGAAATAACAACGAATACGCTTAAAAGCGAAATTATCAAACTCTGAATCTGGCTGGAAACAACCATATCCGTCATAACTGCTTCAAGTTCGCCTTTTCCGGTAAAGGAAATTGTATATCCTTCCGGAAAGTGATTTGCGGCGTACGAGTTGCATTCGTCAATAACTTTTTCAATGTCGCCTGTTGAATTTGAGCGGGAAACCATCTGTACGCGAAGTCTACTAGGATTCAAAACGTTTTCGTTTTGCGGATCGTTCGCCCAGCGTCCTAAAGTTTCTTTATCAGAAAGCATTACAAGGAAATTTCCCACAATATTTTTAAGCGCTTCATGCTGTTTGTAACCGTATTTTGCTTCATCGTAAGGAATTTCATAATAGTCAGTTCCCCTGTAGTTCAATTTCTTTTCAAGAACTTTTACAACATCATCAAGAGAAGCATTTTTTCCGCCGGCTTCAGCATATGCGGCAGTCAAAAGTTTAAATCCTTCTTCAACAGTAATTGTACTTTCAAGTTTCTTTACATATTCAACGTTCGGATCAACATAATCCGGAAGCATTTCATTTATATCACTTGTTTCCGCACTGGCAGAATCAAAACTTCCAAAATCATCAGAACCGAAATCGCCAAAATCGCCAAAGTCATCTGAACCAAAATCATCTGAACCAAAGTCATCAAAACCGCCAAAGTCATCGGAAGCAAAACTTTCGGCGTTTCCTGTAGAAACTGTTGCCAACGCATCTGCGCTAGGCGCGTGAAGAACCTGGTTCATTCGTTTTATTAATGTCGGGAACGAAATGATTTTGCCGATATACGGGAATTTGTTGTAAATGTCTTCCTGCAAACCGTCGATTGCTTCCAAAATATCCGGATCTTTCATGGAACCTTCTACAAGAGCAGCTTTGCGACCGTCAGAATTTTTAATAATATTTCCGTTTAGATCAAGGAATTTGCCTTCTTTGTTCATAACCGGAATACCGTTTTCGTCAAGAATATTGCCGCTTTCATCTATAACTTTAGGACCGTCAACAAGCATAAAAATAAGGTTTGTTCCGGCAAATCGTTCATCAACGTAATCTACGTCCTGGCGCAGTTTGCTGTCCGGCGGAAAGTAGTTGATCATTGAAGAGTCAATGTTAAGTTTTTTAATTCCAAGAAAGGAAAGCACAATAATTACTGTTGTAAAAATGTACATTCTTGGCTTGGAACCGCAGAAGAAAAGGAAAATGCTGTACAAAGTGTCCTGAGAAGCGTTTCCTCTGTTGATAATATGTTTTCTTGCGCGGTTTGTAAGTTTTTGCATAACTTTAGATTTTCTTCCGATTTTGTCCACAGGTTTTACCATAAGAACCGCCGGAATAAATGTTTCTGCAAAAAGCCATGAAAGCGCAATTCCTACCGCCGTAAAAATAGAAAAACTGTGAAGCGGCTGCATAGGACTTGAAATAAGCGAAATAAATCCGATTACAGTTGTTACGGCTGCAAGGAAAACCGCTGTTTTACAAGATTCAACGCCCTCAAGAACAATGTCTTTGTGAACTTCTTTTGTAATCTGAATACCTTTTGCCTGCGCATCTTCAAGAGCAATATAGTAATGCGTCATAACGTGGATTCCGTAGGCGGAACCGCAGGCAATAAGCGCAACCGGAATAACGGCAGAAACAATAGTGAACGTAAAGCCAAAAATAGCCATAAGACCGCAAGTACAAGCGGTAGAAAGAAGAACTGCGATGAGCGGTAAAAGCGTTCCGTCCAAAGTTTTAAGGCTTATGAACAATGTAAGAAGAACAACAACAGAAACAAGCGGAATAAGGCGGGCAAGGTCAGAAACCATAAATTCCTTAAAGTTGTCGGAAACAACAGGATCGCCAAAATAAATTACTTCAAGATTAGTGCCGTCTGTATATTTCTTTGTAATTTCTTTTACTTGAGCCAAAGATTCGCTTTCAAGCTCAGAAGCCGTTTTTGAATTGGCAGCCGCAGTTTTTACCGCTTCTTTTAGCGAAGCAAGTTCCTCTGCGCTTAATCCATCTATAGAAGAAAGAGTTCCCTTTGCTTCCGCTTTCTGAAAATCCTTAAAAGTTTTAATTCCCGCTTTTGCAAGAATATCAACATCTGCCGCAGAAATTCCGTTTGCATAAGCAATTTCGTCCGGATGATTGTTAGCAATGAGCGTAATCTGCATTTGAGCCGCTTTATTGTCATCAGAAATTATTGAGCGCGTATACATTTCATCCCATTCAGTCAGGTTTTGCTTTAACTGATTAATCTGGTCAACTGTAAGAAGTGGAAGGTATCCGTCTTCATCGCGTTCCACATCAATAATATTTCCGGCGGTAAGCGCACCGTCCACATCTTCAATAAAATCAATTTTTGTAAGAGAGTCAATTCTGTCTACATTAGAAAGATTTTCCACATCTGTAGAAATATGATCGATAATCTGAAGATATTCCGGCGTTAAAATTGTTCCTTTGTCAGTTTCAAGGGAAACTCCAATTACAACAGTGCTTCCAAAGCGGTCTTCCGTTTCAATAAGTCTTTTGTAAGATTCGTGTTTTTGCGGAAAATACTGTCTTGTTGAGTTATCCATCTCAATGTTTCTGAGCTGGAATCCTAACACAGCCGTAACAGCTAACGTAAGAACGATTATTAGCCACGGATGCTTGAATAACCTTTTCATAATGAGCAACTCCTCCTTGCGTCATATTCAATAGTTTATTAGTTTAAGAAATTAAACCTACGAACTAAATATAATAATTTTAAAACCAAACGTCAATAATATTTTTTTTCAAAAGAATTAAAAATTTAAAATGGCGTTCCGGCTTTGCCGTCGCTATGTCTGGGGTTCCGCTACGCTCATTCCTTCGTTCTGGTGGTTGCCTCCAACCACATTTGATGCGGTTGCCTTAGCCACCGCCACTTCGGAACGCCTTCGGCGCCCCGCCCAGCGCTAACGCTTTGCACTGCAAGCGTAATCAGAACTTGACAACAGAGAGAAATATGTTTATATTCTTAAACGTATAAACGAATGTAAGTTTTGTAAAAGTAAGAAATTCAGGTAAAAATAAAAATGAATCAAATTGATACAGAAGAATATAGAGAGAAAGTTAATTCTATCCGCAAAAAATTTGATGTGTGTACAACATACATGACAGCTTTGAGCGATAAAATACGTCAAAAAATTCTTTTTATTCTTGCAGAATCAGGAACAGAAGGAATGGACGTTCAGGATATTACTTCGCAGACGCATCTTTCCAGACCTGCAATTTCTCACCATTTAAGAATTCTAAAAGATTCAGGAATGATTATAAGCCACAAAAAAGGAACACAAGTCTATTATTTTATATATATTCATAATGCTCTTGAACGTCTTATGGATTTAATTGCGAATGTGGATAATCTTGTTTCCAACATCGATATGGAATCTGTAAAAGAAAAAGCTCCATGGATGCTTGTAGAAAAATAAGACTTGAATTATTAAAATAAAATTTCCGATATTCCGGACATAAATTTTGCCAAATCAAGTTTCTTCCATTATATTTAATATAATTGCGCAATAAGCCAATATTAATGCAAATCAACATTGCAAAACGGAGGAAATTATGACAAAAATTGCTTTTTACGACACTCGTTCTTATGACAAAGAGTCTTTTACAAAAGAAAACGAAAATTTCGGTTTTGAAATTGAATATTTTGAATTCCGGATCAACGAAAAAACTGCGTTTACGGCAAAGGGTTACAATGCGATCTGTGTTTTTGTAAACGATGTTTTGAATGAGCAGGTAATTTCAATCTTAAAAGAATGTGGCGTAAAAATAATTCTTTTGCGATGCGCCGGTTTTAACAATGTTGATTTGGATGCGGCGGAAAAATACGGAATCAAAGTTGTCCGCGTTCCTGCGTATTCTCCGCATGCAGTTGCGGAACATGCTCTTTCTCTTTTAATGTCGCTTACAAGACATATTCCGCAGGCGTACATCCGCACAAAAACCGCAAACTTTAATATAGAAGGGCTTACCGGCCGCGATTTGTATGGACTTACTGCCGGCGTTTTTGGAACAGGAAAAATCGGTTGCGTTATGGCGGAACTTTTAAAAGGTCTTGGAATGAAAATAATCTGCTACGATCCGTTCCCGAATAAAGAATGGGCGGAACAGAACGGATTCACCTACGTTGATGTGGAAACGATTTTCAAGCAGAGCGATGTTCTTACGTTCCATTGTCCGCTTACAAACGAAACCCGCCATATTGTAAATCATGACACAACAAAAATGATGAAACCGGATGCGGTTATCATAAATACAGGTCGCGGCGCGCTGATTGATACAAAAGCTCTGGTTCATGCGCTAAAGCACAAATACATTGGCGGTGCGGCACTTGATGTTTACGAAGAAGAAAGTCAGTTTTTCTTTAAAGATTGGTCAAGCGAAGTCATAACCGATGACGTTCTTGCGCGCCTATTAACGTTCCCGAACGTAATCATCACAGGCCATCAGGCGTTCTTAACAAAAACCGCGCTTTCCAACATTGCAAGCGTAACTCTGAATAACTACAAAGGTTTTTCAGAAGGAAAAACTCTTGTAAATGAAGTGAAAAAGTAAAAAAAAATGGCGGGAAGCGATTTTGAAGGAAACTGTCTTTTATGAGGGATTGTTTAAAGTTGTTCTTCCCGCCATATAAATACGAAAAACGTATTTTAAGGAACGAGTTAGCAATAACTAACTATAATTTAATTTATAACTTATCATATTTTTTTGACAAGACTTTTTTCCTTTTTTTTTGCTTTATTGAGAAAAATTCTCAATAATTAATTTCTTTGCTTTTTTATTTCATTAAAATATAATGAGTTACGAATAAAAAAGAGACTTTGCTTCGACTGCTGAACTATTGTTTTTAAAAACAATTGCGCTAAAATTGCATTATCCTATTAAATTTTTGGAGGATTTAATATGCCTATGAACAAATGGGTTGCATTTGGCGTTGGTGTCGCTGCGGGCGTTGCTTTAGTTTCTCTTTCAAAGAATCCGGCTTTTAAAAAGGCGTGTGCTTCAGTTGTGGGAAAAGGTCTTCAGCTTAAAGATGATGCAGCTGCTTTTGCAGAATCTATAAAAGAAGACGCACAGGATATTGTTGCAGAAGCAAAATACAACAATCAGCAGGCTAAAAAAACGGAAAAGAACGCCTGAATATGAATATCATTGTTCATCATGCTATGCCTGGCAGACTTCGTATCCATTACAACAAGCGCGAAGTTTCTTCCAGGCAGGCAATTCTTGCGCAAAGTCTTATTGCGGTTCAAGAAGGAATAAAAGATATTGAAGTGAATACGATTGTGGGCTCTTATCTTATTTATTTTGACCAAAAAGAAATTACGCAAAAACAAATTGAAAATCTTTTTAAGGCTCTTACCGGAAAGTATTTGAACGACAAGAAACTCTTGGAAAATGTTTCTCAAATTCCGGAAACCCAGAGCATTTATGCTATTTTTATTTCAACTTTTGTTGATTATTATGCGCGTAAATGGATTTTACCGCTTCCAATAAGAACCTTTCTTCTATATATAGATATTTTTCCGCGCATTTTAGATGCATTGAAAGTTATGTTTTCAACCGGAAAAATTTTCAGTACGCAAACTTTAGATTCAACTGCGCTTATTGTTTCGTGTCTTACTGGAAATACAAACACAGCAAGTTCAATAAATTTGCTCCTGAATCTTGGAGAGCAAATTGAAGACACAACAAAGCGCATTTCTTATGGAAATCTTGCGCACAAACTTTTAATAAATAACGAACCGGCTCATCTTCTTTTAAATGGAGAGGAAAAAACCGTTCCTCCGGAAACATTAAAAAAAGGCGACTTGGTAATTGTTCGCGAAGGCAGTATGATTCCGGCCGATGGAGATGTGGAAAGAGGCGAGGGAATGGCAAATCAAGCCAGTATTACAGGTGAATCTTTGCCTGTTGAAAAAAAGCCTGCTTCTGAAGTTTTTGCCGGAACAGTTTTGACTGAAGGCGAAATCATAATAAAAGTGCGTACGACCGGAAACGATACAAAAGTTCAGAACATAATAAGTATGATAGATAATTCGCAAGTGTTAAAAGCGAATGTTCAACGCCGCTCGGAACTTGTTGCAGAAAAGATTGTTCCTTTTAACTTTTTGCTTGCCGGAATAACTTGGTTTCTTACAAGAAATATTGCAAAAACTGTTTCCACACTGATGGTTGATTATTCTTGTGCAATGAAACTTTCCGCGCCGATTGCTGTTCTTGCCGCTATGAAAGAAGCTGCTGAACTTGGAATTTCTGTAAAAGGCGGAAAATATCTGGAAACAGTTGCTGAAGCGGACACTGTTATTTTTGATAAAACCGGAACTTTAACTTATGCAAATCCTGTGCTTGAAAAAGTTTATGCAATGCAAGATTTTACAGAAAAATTTGTTTTGCAGACTGCAGCTTGTCTGGAAGAACATTTTCCGCATCCTCTTGGCCGTGCGGTTGTAAAAGCGGCGGAATATGCAGGTTTGCACCATCCTGAAAATCATACAAAAGTTGAATATCAGGTTGCACATGGAATTGCTTCCGCTATTGATTCAAAAAAAGTCTGCATAGGAAGCGCACACTTTATTTTTGATGATGAAAAAATTCCTTGTCCGGAAAAAGTTATTGAAATTCAAAAGGAATCTATGGAAAGCGGAAAATCGCTTCTTTATCTTTCCTATGATGGAAATCTTGCTGGTGTTCTTTCAATTGGTGATCCCATCCGTCCGGAAGCAAAAGATGTTGTTTCCTATTTGAAAAGAACAGGAATAAAACGCTGCATAATGATTACCGGAGATACGGAAGTCGCTGCGAAAAAAATTGCAGAATCTGCGGGTTTGGATTTCTGGAAAGCGCAAGCCTTGCCGGAAGATAAAGTTTCTTTAATTAAAAAAGAAAAAAAAGCGGGGCATAAAGTTATTATGCTTGGCGATGGAATAAATGATGCGCCGGCTTTAGCAACTGCAGACGTGGGAATTGCAATAGAAGGCTGTTCTTCTATTGCGGGCGATACAGCGGATATTGTTCTTACAGAAAGCGGATTAAAAAGTCTCGCGCTTACAAGAGTTTTGGGGCAGCGGCTTTTGTCAAAAATAAATAAAAACAATATTCAGATTATTGAAATTAATTCTTTGCTTTTAGTTATGGGAATTATGGGATTGATTTCGCCTCAGTTGGCAGCAATTCTGCATAATTCTACAACGGTCGCAATGTCTGTAAAATCTATGCAGCCGATTTTGGATAAAAGCAATCCGTACTTTCAAAATTAACTTAGAGGCAAAATGATTGTAACAAGTTTTTTCCCGGGACGAATAAGATTACGCGCTCCTGTTTTTAAGGATGAAGGGCTTTGTCAAAAAGCAATGAAAATTCTTTCTGAATCTGATGCAGTTAAGAATGTGCAGCACAATCTTATTACAGGAAGCATTCTTCTGGAATATGATCCTAAAAAAGTTCCTATGGAAAAACTTGTTTCAATGCAGAATTTTTTTGTTGAACTTGGAAAGCAGGCGGAAGAATATGACGGTTCGCAAGAAATTTGTCAGGCAATAATAAGATCCCTTGATGAGCTTGAGTCAATTGTAAAAACTTGGTGATGATGTTTTTCTTTCTTGAAAAAAAACGGCAGGTTTATTATTTTAGAAATATCTTGTTTTAGTTTGGAGGAAAATGTGAAAGTTCTTATGATAAACGGAAGTCGCCGGGAAAACGGTTGTACATATACGGCATTGAATATTATTGCTGAAACTTTAAAAGAGCAGGGGATAGATTCGGAAATTGTTTTTGTCGGAAAAGATGCCGTAAACGGCAATTTGGATCAGCTTGTAAGAGAACTTAAAGAAAAATGTGCGCAGGCAGACGGATTTGTATTTGGTTCGCCGGTTTATTACGCAGCTCCTTCCGGCGAAATTCAAGTTGTTCTAGACAGACTTTTTTCTGCTGCCGGAAAAGACCTTAGACACAAACCTGCCGCAGTTGTTGCTTCTGCACGCCGTGCCGGAACAACCGCTACTTTGGACGTGCTTGCAAAATATCCAAGTTTTTGCGAAATGCCGCTTGTAACTTCAAATTATTGGCCTATGGTTCACGGTAATACACCGCAGGATGTTATGAAAGATGAAGAGGGCGTTTCTGTAATGAAAACGCTTGGAAAAAATATGGCTTGGATTTTAAAAAGCATTCAGGCAGGAAAAGCGGCAGGAATAAGCGAGCCGGAAGCAATGCCGCGCCCTTCAACAAATTTTATAAGGTAGAAAATTTATAAGATTTCTAATATTGAATGTCTGGTCGGGCGGTTTTTGCCATTCCGGCCGGATTTTTATTTTTTAAATGCATTATTAAGCGAACTTACATTTCGCATTTTGCATTCTGCAAATTGGTTTTTCTGCGCTTTTCTGATATAATTTTTTTGCGATGAAAAGAATTTCAGAATTTTTGGCTATTTTTTTGTTTTCTTTTAATTGCATTAATATTTCAGCTCAAATTTTTAATAAAGCAGAAAATTCTTTTCATATTTCTGCTGAACCTTTTCTAGGATATAAAAATGGCGTTTTGGAAGAATCAATTTATCGTTCTTTGTATAAAAATTCAAAAATCAGCCTTTTGGAATGGGAAGAGAATTATTTTTTTTACGGTATAAATTTAAAAACGCAATACAAAAATCTTCATTTTGATTTGAGCGCTGCTTCTTCTTTTCCGGAACAAAAATCCGGCGAAATGAAAGATTCCGACTGGCAGAACATAACAGATTTTTCAATGAAAACAACTTATTCCGTGGGAACAAATTTTGCGGAAGAAAATTATTTTGCAAAAATTTCGCTTTATTATGATTTTTTTCTGACTAAGCTATTTTTTATTTCACCTAAAATTCAGGCACAGTATAATTACGATTCTTTTTACAGAAAAAAAGGCGCAAAAGGCTGGTATGGTCATGCTGGTGAAAAATTCGGTTCTACAGATGGAAAAAATCACTGGTGGTACGAAGAAGAAGCAAGAAAATATCCTTATTACGATTCTGCATCCGGAAAAACTTGGAATCTTGCCGGAATTGATTATATGCGGCATTCAGTTTACATTTGGACTGGTTTTTCTGCCGGATTTCGCATAGAAAATTTCTGTTTTGATTTAGGTTTTATGATTTCTCCGTTCACTTATTTTTCTGCGGAAGACCGGCATCATACAGGAACCGGCGAAGATAACGTTTATCATGAAATTCAGCAGGATTATTTTACCAGTATAAAATTTTCAGGAAACTTTTTGTGCGATGTTTCCAAAAGTTTTGCAGTGGGTGCTAATGTTGAACAGCTTTATGCCGCCAACATAAAAGGTGATTTTTACTTTGATTGGGCAAAATCTGCGCAACCGTCCGGCGCTTCCGCTCAAGATATAATTTTTTCTTTGTTCGTTCAAATAAAGTTTTGGTAGAATTAAAAAAATCTGAACTAAATTGTTGTCAACTAAATTGTTTTTCAAAGTTGTGGCTATCTGTTATAAATATCTTTTTGTTTTTTTGCTAATATAATATAATTGTTGCTATGAAGCGAAAGAATCTGTTTTTCTTCTGTACAATAACATTTTGCTGTTTTTCTGTTTTTGCAAATCCTCAAAAGCAAGAATTGCCTGATTATGAGCAAAAACAAGCCGGGCAAAACACAGTATTGCAATCTGAGCGGACAAAAACAGAACGTCCTGTTATTAAATCAGAATCGCAAAATGATTCTGAATCTTCTGCGCAACAAGAAAATTTTTTTATCCGAACATATAAAACACTTTCATCATTACCGTTTTATTTTGATTTAGGTTGCGAACCTCAACTTAATGGGAATAAAATTTACGGTTCTCTTGAATACGACTGGTCAAGAAAATATATTTCATTTCTGGGTGCATCTTACGCAACAAAGCTTGATTCTAAAACACAGGATCTTGGCAATAAGGAATCAAAGCAAACTAACTTGGAAATAAACTTCAAACCGTATCTGATTCGTTTTGCAAACAGAAAAAATCCGCAAAAACAAATTACTTTTGAGCCGGGCTTTCTTATGCTTTACGAAATAGACGATCTTATAACAAATACTATCAGCGGTTACACAAAAGAAAATCAAAGCGAATCAAATGGGCTTTTGCAAACGGAATATTTTGTAAAATCATTCAATTATATTCCGTATATTTCAACAAAAATGAAATTTCCGCTTGGAAAATATATTTCGCTGAACAATGATTTTCTTTTTTCACCTGTTTATTACAATGCTACAAAAAATACAACCAATGTGAAATTTACAGATGTAGCGCAAGTTCCTCTTGAAAGGTCTACGGTTCTGGAAAGTTCAGTTGAATACAAGGGAATTTCTACTCCTTATACAACAGCGAATGTTTATGTAAATTTTTTCAATCTTTTTGCGCTGGTTTCCGGTGTTACGTACAAAAGAACAACTTACCGTTCAGAAGAAACAGACTACATAAGTACAATTAATCTTATAAAGTGGAGAACAGGACTTTCTCTTCTTAATCTTGGAAAAACAGAACTTCGCTTTAAAACCGGAATTTTCTATGAATACACCTGGAATATTTATGAAGACACGGATGAATTGAATACAAAGGCCGGTTCTTTGATAATCGGTGTAAACGCTTATATTTCCAATTGATTGCGATTATGCAATTTTATTTTTATTCTTTACAGAAATGAACTTTTCACGTAAATTTATAAACAGGAGCGTGTTATGCAAGGTTTTGTGAAATTATCGGAAAATTCTGTAAAAGTTCGCTACGGCGGCTACGAAAAAGCGGCTGTTTTGCTCTGCGAACTTGGCGGCTCTGCATCTGCTGTCATTAATTGTCTTAAATTTACAGATTCTGAAAAACACAAACTTTTAAAAGCCTTGCAAAGTCTTGGCACTTACGATGCGAACAATATTGCGCATGTAACAAGAGAGCAGGCTGTTTTAAAAGAAGCGCTTGAATATGGAAAGCAAAAAAATATTCTTTCCTCAAAACCGGTTGCTGCTGCGGCAGAACGCGATAAAAACAAAGACATGTGGAAGATTGTAAAAGAAAATCCGGATAAAGTGGCGGAACTACTTGGCTCTTGGCTTGAGAAAAAAAATTAGTAAGTTAAATTTTATTTTTTAGTTCTGCGAGTTCGATTTCATAAGATGTTTTTTCTGCTGCAAGTTTTGTTGCTTCGGATTCGTTGTAACTTTGGTTTATTTTCATCTGAATGTCAGGAATGATGTTTTCTTCAAGTTCTTTTATCCGTTTTTTTGCTGCGGAAATTTCTTTGGTCGGACGGCCGCCTTTTTTGCCGTTTTCCCGGCTTGCATTCACTTTTTTATAACTTTTGGACTTTCCGTTGTACTGGTAAAGCATTTCTATCCAAGTGCGAAGACTTTTAGTATTCGTTTCAATTCCGAACTGAATATCATCCAATTTTTGCGAATAATTATTTTTTGTGTAAAGTTTTAACTGTTCGCTCAATGTTTCCAGATTTTTAAGAGCTTTTTTGATTTCTTGTGTTTTTAGCGACATATTAAAATTATAACCTAATGCTTTGGGTTAGTAAACTTATTTATATCTTATTTATATCTGTATGCTAAGCGATGCTCTTTGTGATACAATAACTTCGTTTTTAACAGAGGTTCAAATGGAAAACACAGAAAAAAAATCTTCCAAAGTAGATATGATTAACGGTGCCCTTGCGCCGAAAATTTTCAAATACACAATTCCGCTTGCGTTTACGGCAATTTTGCAGCAACTTTTTAACGCTGCCGATGTTGCTGTTGTGGGACGTTTTGTTGGCAAGGAAGCAATGGCTGCAGTAGGTTCAAATGCGGCCGTTGTGGGGCTTATGGTAAATTTATTTCTTGGAATTTCGTTGGGTGCAAATGTTGTTATTGCACATGCCAGCGGCCAAAAAAACGATGAACGCATTTCTAAAGCGGTTCACACATCAGTTTTGCTCGCTTTGCTTGGCGGCGTTGTGATGATGATTCTTGGCGAAATAATCGCAAAGCCGCTTGTTGAACTGCTTGGCGTTCCGCTGGAAGTTATGGATATGTCGATAAACTATCTTCGCATTTATCTTGTGGGAATGCCGGTTATTTTTCTATACAACTTTGAATCTGCAATTTTCAGAAGCCGCGGAAATTCAAAACTTCCGCTGACTGCGCTTATTATTTCCGGAATAATAAATGTAATTTTAAATCTTGTTTTTGTTATTGTGTTCGGAATGGATGTTGACGGAGTTGCGTGGGCAACTGTTATTTCCAACTTTATTAGTTCGGGAATTCTTTTTATATGTCTATTAAGAACAGAAGACAAGGTGCGCATTGACTTTAGAAAATTCGGTATTGATTTGGAAGTTTTAGTAAAAATTTTAAAGATTGGCGTACCGTCCGGCGTTCAAGGAATGGTTTTTTCGCTTTCCAATATAGTTGTGCAGTCTGCAATCAACAGTCTTGGCGCAACCGTAATGGCTGCATCTTCCGCTGCTTTTTATTGTGAAGTTATTGCTTATAATGTTATGAATGCTTACGGACAAGCCTGCACAACATTTGTAGGGCAAAATTATGGAGCAGGGCAGAATGAGCGTTGCAGGAACGTTCTTAAGACAACTCTTTTGCTAAGTTTCTTTTCAACAGCATTCGTCTGCGTTTTGATTCTTTTGATGGGGCATCAAGTTCTTGGACTTTTTAATAAAGAGCCTGAAGTTATTTCCACCGGAATGATTCGCCTTAAATTTATTTTCTTTGCATATATTTTTAGTTTCGCACAAGAATGTTTTACCGGTTATCTTAGAGGATTCGGTATTTCCGCAGTTCCTGCCGCAGCAACATTGATAGGTGTTTGCGGAATGCGTGTTTTTTGGATTTTTACAGTATTCAAGAAATATCCGTCTTTTTCAACAATTATGATGGTCTATCCTATAAGTTTGGGATTGGTTGCAATTCTTATTCTTTTAATGGCGGCAATAATAAAACCTTCCAGAAAATTTGCCGGAAGGACAGAACTTTAGATTTATAAAAAAAATTAAAAAAAAAGTTGACATATCTGAAATCAAGGTTATTATTGATATAGGTTTCAAAATGATAGTTTATCTATCATTTTGAAATAAAAAATATTTTTCATATTATGGATAACTTTGATGAACAACTTGGTAAAAGAAAACACAAAAAACTTTATTGTGGAACAAGCAATAGAACTTTTTCTTGAAAAATCAATTGCCGGAGTAACGATAAGCGATATTGCCCGGCATGTAGGCGTTGGTGAAGCAACTTTATACCGATATTTTCAGAAAAAACAGAATATTGTTATGCAGGCGTCTGCAAAACTTGCAGATAAAGTTTTGAACGATTATTCTCTTAATAGCGACGCTTATTCGGGTTATGAGCAACTTTCGTTGTTTTATAATACTTATCTTAATATTTTCAAAAATAAACCGCAGTATTTCCGCTTTATAGATGAACTTGACGCATATCTTTTAACAGAAAAAGACATTCAAAAATCGGAATATGAATCAGAAATAGAAATCTTTAAAAATATTTTCGATAAATCATACGAAAAGGGCGTGGAAGACGGCTCTGTAAAAATTCTTGAAGACAAAGATACTTTTTATTATTCAACGGCGCATGCTCTGCTAAATCTTTGTAAATCTCTTGCTTCTGCAGCGGTGTTAAAGCAAGATGAAAAAATAAATAAAGAACAGGAAATTAAAACATTAATTGATGTTATTTTGTACTTTGTAAAGAAATAGGTTGTATATAAGGAGATAATCTTATGAATAATAAAAAACGACGACTGACAAAAAAAGAAATGTGGATTTTTGCAGTAGGGCAAATGGGCTGGTCGATTCTTGGCGGAATTATAAATGCCTGGCTGGTAACGTTTTATCTTCCTACAAAAGGAGACATTGCTTCCGGCGCAATGCAATATATTCAGCCTGGATTCATTGTTTTAGGTCTTACAATTTTAGGACTTATCGCCGCTGTTTGCCGCATTTTCGATGCAGTAACGGATCCTATGATTGCATCTCTTTCCGACCGTTCAAAAAATCCGAAAGGGCGCCGAATTCCTTTTATGCAGGTTTCTGCATTGCCTTTCACGCTTACAACAATAATCGTTTTTTGCGCTCCTGTTCAAAAAATCAGTATGATAAATGCATATTGGGTTCTTTTCTTTCTTATTCTCTTCTATCTTTTTATGACAATGTATTGCACTCCTTATAACGCTCTTATTTCAGAATTTGGAAAAACACAGGAAGACAGAATGTACATTTCAACTGCAATTTCCCTTACTTATTTTGCAGGAATGATTCTTTCCTATACTCCGTTTGTTTTTGCCGGTTGTTTAAGAAAATTTGTGGGATACGGATGGTCATACAGAATTTGTTTTATTGTTCTTGCAATAATCGCTCTTATTTGTATGCTTATTCCAACATTTAAAATAAACGAAACTGAAATTGTTGAATCCAAACCGAGCGATGCAAATATGTTCAGTTCGCTGGGCGCAACATTCAAAAACAAAGATTTCCGAATATTCGTCGGTTCAGATTTTGCTTACTGGATTGGACTTACGCTCTTCCAAACCGGTCTTCCGTTCTTTGTAAAGGTAAGCATGCATTTGAACGAATCATTAACAATGATTTTCTTGGGTTCAATGTCTGTGCTTTCCGCATGTTTTTATCCGGTTGTTTCAAAATTTGTTGCTAAATTCGGTAAAAAGAAACTGGTAATAACAGGATTTTTAGGGCTCGCTCTTGCTTACCTTATAACCGCTCTTATCGGAGTTATTCCGTTGCCGGGAATGGTTTTTGGTGTGGCGATTGTTGTAGTTGCAGCGTTCCCGATGGCTTTGCTGGGGATTATTCCTCAGGCAATTGTTGCGGACATAGCAGAAGAAGAGTCCGTTGTAACCGGCGAAAATCGGCAGGGAATGTTCTTTGCGGCGCGCACGTTTGCAATGAAATTCGGGCAGTCTGCCGCAATGCTTATTTTTACATCGCTTGCAATTCTTGGAACTACAGCGCAAAACAATCCTGATGAAATTGTCGCATCTGAATTTGGTCTTAGAATTGTTGCTGTTGTTGCGGTTGCCGCTTGTTCGCTCGGAGCGTTTCTTCTTAGTTTTTATGATGAAAAACGTGTTATGAGCAAAATCAGTAAATAATTTAAAAGGAAAAAATATGATTCTTGAATATAAATTAAATAATGTTCGGAAAACAACGGAATCTTCTAATCCGGATGTTGAAATATCTGCTGAAAAAACGGAAAGCCGCTCTGTTGTGGAAATTACTGCGCTAAAAGAAATTTTTCTTGTTGCGGCAGAACAGACGTTTGGACACAAATACAGTAAAGACAACCGCTTTTTTGTAAACGGTTATCAGTCTTGGACAGACAGTTTTGAATATTCATTTAATGATAAACTGGAAGATGTTAATCGTCTGCCTAAAAAACTTCTGCAATCTTTTGCTTTTGACAAATATGGCGATGGTTTTTTCTATAAATATCAGAAGAATGTTTTTCATGGATTTGATATAAGTTATGTCCGCGGTGAAAATCCGGTTTTTATTGCAAACAATAATTACAGAACTGCTTATCTTATCATTGAACATCATAAAAAAGCGGACAAACTTGTTTTAAAATCAGACGTCAATAATATTTTGTTAAAAGCCGGACAAACACTGGTAATTTTCGATTATATAATGACGGAAGATATAGAGAAGGGCGAAGAAATTTATTTTTCCGGATTTACGCCGCCGAAAGCGCAAAAACTTTTCGGCTATACTTCATGGTACAATCATTATCAGAATATTAACGAAGATATTATTCTTGGGGCTCTTAACAATACGACTGAACATTTTGATCTTTTCCAGATTGATGACGGTTTTGAAGAATTTGTCGGCGATTGGCTTAGAATTGATTCAAATAAATTTCCGCATGGACTTGAACCTATTGTAAAAAAAGCGCACGAAAAAGGAATGAAAGCAGGAATTTGGCTTGCTCCGTTTGCGGCGGAAGAAAAATCCGCACTTTTCAAGGAACATCCGGACTGGCTTTGCAAAGACAATAACGGAAATCCGATAAAATGTGGTTGCAACTGGAGCGGATTTTACGCTCTAAACATAGCGAACGAAGAAGCCGTTACCTACATAAAACAAGTTTTGCAGTTTTATAAATCGCTTGGCTTTGATTTTTTCAAGCTGGATTTTCTGTATGCTGCAAGCGTTATGAGCCAGCCGGGATTTTCACGTGCGCAGATTGCTCAAAAAGCATATGATTTGCTTAGAACTGAGCTTCAAGATAAACTGATTCTTGGTTGCGGCGCAGTTGTTTCCAATTCATTCGGTGTTTTTGACTATCTTCGTATAGGCCCTGATGTTTCTTTGATTTTTGATGATGTTTGGTATATGCATCATTTGCATCGCGAACGAATTTCTACAAAAATAACAATAAGAAATACGATTTACCGCCACATATTTGACCACAAAGTTTTCCTGAACGATCCGGATGTATTTTTATTACGTTCGCACAATATAAAACTTTCACAAAAACAAAGAGAGGCGCTTACAACGATAAATTCTCTTTTCGGAAGTCTTCTGATGACATCTGATAATCCAAAGCATTATCTGCCTAAGGAGGCAGAATTCTTAAAATTTGCAATGCATCTTTTCAGGAATGCAAAGGTAACTAAGGTTGAAACTGCTAGAAAGCGTATTAAAGTGTCTTATAAAGTAGACGATTTGGAAAAACATATTGTTTACGATATAAATAAAGGTGTTCTTTGTTGAAATATTTGTAAAAATTGCGGTTTTGCAAAACCGAACCTAAAAGTCAATTGATAATGGAGGAATGGATAAAATGGACAGATCTGGCGTGGTTTTTGGAAACAAAATTGACAGAAAAACTTTAAAATCTGCTGAAAAATCAAAGTTGAAATATATTAAAAAATACGGTGATGATTCAAACGCAAATTATAAAATAGGATACGAAGCAATTCCGACTTTGGATTTTCTTGGCGCAAAAAATATGGTTTTCAAGCAAACTTCCGAACCATTGGATCCAAAAAAAAGTGTAATTGTAGGGAATATCCGGATGGGATTTGGTCACTACAGAATAAGTATGGCTATAGCCAGCTGTGCAAAGGCCCTTGGTTACACTCCGTATTGGCTTGATTTGGCAAGTTTTGACGCTACCGGTTCTAAGATGATTCGCGAGCAGAACGCTATGTATTCGCTGGCTTCGCGAATAAGCCAGAAGAGCCGCCTTTTCAATCATTTTGTGTGGGAACCTTTGAATTGCGAAGGCTTTAAGGCGTTGACTTACAATGCGAAAGATCAGAAGAACAGTGAACTTCTTGTTCCGATTTTCAATTCAATTCCTAAAGAAACGCCTTATATTGCAACCCATGTATGGCCGGCGCAGGCTGCAGTTCACGCCGGAATGACGAATGTTGTTAATGCAATTCCGGATAATTGGCCTATGGCTTTGCATTTGGCGGAAGGCTCAATTCATGCGGTTCAAACGCCATTTGCGTTTCTTGGTTACAAAATGCTGAACGGCTTTGCAAAAAGCCCGCTTAAAGGAATTCCTGAAAATCAGATAAAAATGGTCGGTCATTATGTTGATCATGAACTTTTGATAAATCTTGAGGAAGACAATGAGTTAAGGATTCAGCGTGCCAAGAACGGAAAACCTGCCCGCTTTCTTTTAACGGTTGGCGGTGCGGGTGCGGGATTCGATATGTTTCTTGCGATGGTCGAACACCTTTTGCCGTATGTGAAAAAAGAACAGGCTAGTCTTTTTATTAATTTCGGCGATCATAAAGATGTTTACGAAAAACTTTGCGCTAAAATAAAACTCGGCAATGTTACAACTTTCTTTAATGAGTATGAAAAACTTAAGGATTTTGCAAGGCAGCTCAGAACTTCTGATCCGACTGGAATTTTTGCAATTTGCAACGATGATATTTTTCAGGCGGTTTATTCCACAAATCTTTTGATTCCGGAAACCGACTGGCTTGTTACAAAACCGTCAGAACTCGCTTATTATCCGATTCCGAAAATTTTTATGCGCCATATAGGCGGACATGAAGTTTACGGTGCAGTTCATTCGCAGGAATTTGGTGATGGAACTTTTGAATGTCCTACCGCAAAAGCAGTTAATGAAATGCTGGACAGAGTTCTTTCGGACAAAGATATTCTGATTCATTTTGCAGAGCAGATAAATGTTTTGAAATCGCAAGGATTTTATAACGGCGGTTATGAATGTGTAAAACTTGCAACCGGAGAATCAAAATGAATTGCGAAGATTTAATAAAGCGTATATCCGAAGGCAAAGCGGATGCGGCTTTTGCTAATCTTTATGCGGAAAAAAACGCTTTGCAAAAACAGAAAGAGCGCTATGTTTCCGCACTTCGGGCTTTTTACGAAAATTTTGGCGATTTTGCAGATTCCGTTGAAAAATCAAACATTTTAAACGGAGTACAAATTTTCAGTGCACCCGGAAGAACCGAAATTTGCGGAAATCACACGGACCATCAGCATGGAAAATGTGTTGCGGCTTCTATAAATCTTGATGTTCTTGCGGTTGCCCGCGCTTCAGGAAATTCTGTTGTAAATGTTCTTTCGGAAGGGTATCCGCTTGCGTCTTTTGACAGTTCGGATTTAAATCTTCAGGAAAATGAAAAGGGAACTTTAACAGCATTGCTGAAAGGTGTTCTGAAAGGTGCGGAAAGCGGAGGTTTTTTGGTCGGCGGTTTTGACTGTTATATTACAAGCAATGTGATTGTGGGTGCAGGACTTTCTTCTTCAGCGGCAATTGAAAATGTGATTGGTTGTATTGTAAATCATCTTTTTAACGGTGGAAAAATCGCTCCGGTTCAGATAGCTAAATTCTCGAAATTTTCTGAAAATGTATACTTTTTTAAACCATGCGGACTTCTTGACCAAATGGCAAGCAGTGTCGGCGGGTTGCTTTGCCTTGATTTTCTTGATTTTGAAAATCCGCAGTATAAAAAAATCGATTTGGATTTTTCTGCATTCGGATACAGCCTTTGCATTGTGGATGTAAAGGCAAGTCATGCGGATTTAACAGCGGATTACGCCGCAATTCCAAAGGAAATGCATGCCGTTGCATCGTATTTCGGAAAAGATTTTTTGCGACAGGTTGTTCCGGCAGATTTTTATGCAAACATAACAAAACTTCGCGAAGTTTGTTCAGACAGAGCGGTTTTACGTGCATTTCATTTTTTTGAAGAAGAAACTCGTGTTGAAAATCTGGAAAAAGCTTTGCAAAACAACGATTTTTCGGGATTTTTGCAAAACGTTGAAGAGAGCGGGGAGTCCAGCTTCAAATTTCTTCAGAACATATATTCCCCGGCGGATCCGGCCAAACAAAACGTTGCGGTTGCGCTTGCTTTTACACAAAAATTTCTAAAAGAACAGGGGAATAAAGCTGGGGTTTGCAGAATTCACGGAGGCGGTTTTGCAGGAACAATTCAAGTTTTTATAAAAAATGAATTTCTTGAACATTACAAACAGAAAATAGAACAGATTTTCGGCAATAATTCTTGCCACATAATGAAAATCCGTTCGCAAGGCGCTGTAAAAGTTGAATTTTAAACCGAATTTCAACTTTTTTTGCAAGAAAAATTTCTTTTTGATTTTTATGGGAGAATTAAATGCAGACAACAACGGAATTGATAAACAGACTTGTTTCTTATGCCGTAAACGAAGGTTTGATTCAGCCGGAAGACAGAATTTATTCGCAAAACCAACTTTTTTCGCTTTTTAAGATGGATGCTCCGGAATCAGATGAGCCGTTTGATTTTACAAATGACACAAAAGACACGTTTGAAGAAATTATTGAATCTTTGTTGGACAAAGCGGCGGAAAAGGGGATTTTAACAGAAAATACAGTAACTTACCGCGATTTGTTTGATTCAAAAATAATGAATGTTTTTATAGAAAGGCCAAGCAGCATAAATAAAAAATTTCAGGATGAATATAAAAAATCTCCGGAAGCGGCAACAAACTTCTATTATAAATTAAGTTGCGATTCAAATTATATAAAACGCTACAGAATTCAAAAAGACTTAAAATGGAAAACAGAAACTGAATTTGGAACGCTTGATATAACAATCAATCTTTCAAAACCGGAAAAAGACCCTAAATCTATTGCCGCAGCAAAACTGCAAAAACAGAGCGGTTATCCAAAATGTCTGCTTTGTCCGGAAAATGAAGGTTATGCCGGCCGCATAAATCATCCCGGCAGAAGCAATCACCGCATAATTCCGCTTATGTTGGACAACGAAGAATGGTGTATGCAATATTCTCCGTATGTTTACTACAATGAACACTGTATTGTTTTTAATGCAAAACATACGCCTATGACAATAAATTCTTCCACATTCCGCAAACTTTTTGATTTTGTTTCAATTTTTCCGCATTATATTATCGGTTCAAACGCGGATTTGCCGATAGTCGGCGGTTCAATTCTTACGCATGAGCACTTCCAGGGCGGGCGTTACGTTTTTCCGCTTAACAGAGCGCCGATTTTAAAAACTTTTAATATAAAAGGATTTTCTGATGTAAAAGTCGGAATTGTAAAATGGCCTATGAGCGTTCTTCGGCTTTGCGGCAACAATGAAAAATCCATTCTAAAATTGGCAAATCATATTCTTGAAAAATGGCGTGAATATTCTGATGAGGCCGCATTTATTTTTGCGCAGACAAACGGAGTGCAGCACAACACGATCACGCCGATAGCAAGCCGCAGCGGAAAAGATTTTGTTCTGGATTTAGTTCTTCGCAATAATATCACAACAGAAGAACATCCGCTTGGAGTTTTTCATCCGCATGCAAATCTTCATCATATTAAAAAAGAAAATATTGGGCTTATAGAAGTTATGGGACTTGCAGTTTTGCCAAGTCGCTTAAAATCAGAAATGGAAATTCTTAAAACTTGTATTTTAAATGGTGAAAATATTGCAGAAAACGAAAAAATTTTCAGCCACGCAGAATGGGCAAAAGAATTTCTTCCGAAATATAAAATTGATGAAAAAAATATAGATTCAATATTACAAAAAGAAATCGGACTTGTGTTTCTGCAAGTTTTAAAAGATTCAGGCGTTTATAAACAAACTTCAGGCGGAATATTGGCATTTGAAAAGTTTGTAAAAACTTTGTAAGTAACGTAAATTGTGAAAATATAATAAATTACGTTACTTACTATAATGTACGTTCTGTCTACCAATGGATAAAATCAACATGAACGCGGGTAAATTGCCCTATTTTTATTTGCTGACAAAAAACTGATGAAAGAAATGCGTATTGTCAAAAAAGTTTTCGAGCGCTTCAATTCAATTACCGCGGTCATTGGTTAGGTTATTGAGGCTCTCGAAATGACCTTGTTGCTGTTGTTATGTGATGGTTTTATCGTATTTTTCTTGAAGAATAAATATTTAAAGCGTAAATCCGTTCGTTTATGTTTTCTGCGCCGTAATTATTTTCGTATTTAAAATAACATTCGCCTTTTAAACCGAGTGAAATATTTTTTCTTACAAGGTGCTCGTAAGAAAAAGCGGCCTCTGTTATGAAAGTTGCGCCTTTCTGCCCGTAAGACGGAACTGCGGTTTCTATATCGAACAAGCCTAATGTTAAAACGTCAAAAACGAACTTTCCAAAATATTTTTGAGTTGCGCAGAAATTGTACCGCGCATAATAGCCGGTTCCGTAATCGTAAAGGCGGCGCTCTTTTCCGTCGTCCGGCAATTTTACATAACCGCGGTAAAGCGCATAACAGTCACCGGTTGCAAAAAAAGTTCCGCTCAAATTAAGCCGTTGGCTTAAAGAAAAGCCGCCCGGCAAGTCATTTTTTGCGCTGAAGATAATTCCAAGCCCATTTACAGAATAGCTTGTTATTTTTGTCCAATCAACTTTGAAAGTCATTCCCAAAGCGGCGGAACATGAACTTTGCGACGAGTCCGAATTTCCAGAATATTTTGTTCCGAACCGCACTAAATTTCCTTCTATGTTTGCGCGAACCTGATGGTAATTCAAAGTTCCGCCCGCATTCAAATCAAAAATAAAATAAGAAAAAGGAACTGTTTTTTCGGAACTAAACGGATTTCCGTAAACTAAATTGAATCCGCCGGTAATATTTCCGATTATATCGTCATTAAAATCATAGTTTTTATTAGAGGAATCCGTACGCTCAAAAATTCCTCCAAAAGTTACAAAATTTTCAAGGCTTGTAACACCTTGCTTAGTATCGCGAGAACAAACATTTCCTGTAATCAAGGAATGCAGCGCATCCATCGGACTTAGCAAAAACGCTGCAATAGATTTTTGTGAAGAAGCTTCCATATAAAGTCTGTGAAAAACTTCGCCCAAAGCCGCGCCGCCAAAAGTTGTGCAGATTAAATCGTTAAACGCCTGCCGGTCAAGTTCCGCCAAATATTCCCAAGTTACGCTTCCAACAAGATTGAATGGAAGTGATTCATAAAAATTAAAATTATTCGCTCTTCCTGTCGCAAAATAAAACGATCCTTGATACGGATGTCCCAACTGATTTACAACAAAAGTGTCCTGGTCCCAAACCCATTGATGCGAAAGATTATCATAAACTGAATCCCAGGTGATTTTTGCAAAATCCTTTTGTAAAACAAAACGGTTAAAACTTGCAAGAATAACATTGCTTGCCAAAGTTTCCGCAGTCGCAATCAGACCGTTCGCAAATGTCGGGGATTTTACCGTGTTTTCGGTTTCATAAAGATTCGGTCGCGCATCAACATTTTGCGTCCCGGTAATTTTAGATTCAAAATCTTGCGCTTCCGGTAAATCTGTATTTTCAGCAGCCGGACTGCCATTTAGCGCATTCAAACTTGATTCCGCTAAATCAGAATTTTCGGAAAAAGCATAAAAAGTAACAAATATGCAAAAAACAAATAAAAATAACTTTTTAAAAGATTTCAT
>CAYXDA010000002.1:0-34658 GCA_964463615.1 uncultured Treponema sp. | reverse complement strand
ATCTTTAATAGATTGAAATCTAGTGTAAATCCTAGTATCTTTTTTATTGGAGTTATTAATGAAAAAGATTATCATTTTTATGTTTGCTGCATTACTTTCTATGCCGGTTTTTGCAGCGCCAAAAAGGACAGAATTGAAAGTTTGGGAATCTGCTGGAACAGAACAGGCTTATATTCAGTATGCAATAAGAGAATTCAGAAAAGTAAATCCAAAGGTAAAAATTGTATATGAGCCAGTTGAATCAACTGAGGCAAGAAACAAAATTGAACTTGATGGTCCTGCAGGGGTTGGAGCGGATGTTTTTGTTGCTCCGCATGATCATATTGGTGCGCTCGTTGCGGGAAGTCATATTCTTCCTGTGGAAGATGCGGCAGATTATATACAGGAATTTTATGCATTGGCAAAAAAAGCTGCTATGTATGACGGAATTACTTATGGTTATCCGCTTGGTGCGGAAACTTACCTTCTTTTTTATAACAAAGACATTTTGAAAAAGCCGTTGACTACTTGGGAAGAAATTATTTCTTATGCAAAAGATTGGAATGTTCCGAATGAAAACAAATTTGCTCTTGCATGGGCAGTTGACGATCCATATTATGCGTATATGTTCTTGGACAGTTTCGGTGCTCCGCTTTTTGGCCCGGATGGAGAAAATCCTAAGTTGCACAATTTGAATACTCCTCAGGCAATTGCTGGAATGAAATACTTTCAGAAATTACGAAGGCTTGTTCTTAATGTTTCTGCAACAGATGCTTCGCGGGATTTTTGCCATGCATCATTTAGTTCAGGTGCAAGTCCTATGATTATTACAGGATCTTGGAAAATAAATGAATTTAAAAAGAACGGAATGAATTTTGGGGTTACAACACTTCCTAAGTTTCCAGGCCAGGACAAGCCTGCAACTTCTTTTTCGGGCGTTCGACTTGCGTTTGTAAGTTCTTATTCTGAACATCCTGAAGAAGCAATGCAGTTTGCAAAGTTCATTACTTCAAAAGAAATGCTTCAGAAACGTTTTGAAATTACAGATCAAATTCCACCAAGAACAGATATTGAAATTAATGATGAATATTCAAAAGCAGTGGTTGCTCAGCTTCAGTATTCAAAACCTATGCCTACAATTATTCAGCTTGGAAAATTCTGGCAGTGCATGGGACCGGCTTTATCTGGAATTTGGAACGGTGATGATGTTGAAAAAACAATGAATATTGCGGCTATGACAATAGAAGCAGGTCGTTAAAACTAACTTCTGCAACTACTTGTAAAAATCGGCTGAAAAAACTATTATCTTTGTATGGCTATTTCTAACAAGGTAGAAAACCTTCTTAAAGAGTTTATTGATGCGGATACTGTGAAATCAGTTGAAAATTTTACAAAGACTTCTGAAAATAACAGTTCTGATGTGGAAAAAATTGCGGCAATGTTTGGTTTTGCGGGTTCTTTTGCAACTTCTGATGAAAAAAAACTTGTTGAAAGTTTTAATAAGAATTTAAAGCTTTTGATTGAAAAAACTTGGGTTGAAAAATCGGATATTGCTATAAAAGAGCAGATTCTTTTTCGATTAGAAGAACTTTGCAAAGATACATCTAATTGGCCGGAAACTTATAAGAATTTTTTGAATATTTTGAATAATGCTGTTTATCTTATGTTTGGACAGCAGGCAAAGTCTGAGGATTTTGCTGAATATTCTTTAAGAATTGATCCTGGATTCGGGATTTTCTGGTGGTACATTAAGAGTCTTCCCGCTACTGCAGAATGGTCAGTTGAAAAATGCCGTAATGCAGTCTTGCTGGGAATGTATTTCTTGGCAAATTACTAAAAAGCAAACAACAAGGCCGAGACTTAATAAGAGTTTCGGCTTTTTTAGTTTTTAAAGATGAACTGGAGTTTTTATGGATTTGGAAAAAGTTTGTTCTGAACTGAGAAGCGGTTCGGCTGAGCTTGCTCTTCAATCTGCGGCAGTGAAAAATAATTCACTTTCTGCTGTTGCCGCCGCATTGGATGAAAACCGCGAAGAAATTCTTTTTGCAAACAAAAAAGATATAGAAAATTCAAAGGCAAATGGAATTTCGGATTCGCTGATTGATCGTCTTACGCTTAATGAGCAAAGAATTGACGGTATTATAGAAAGCTTAAAAATTGTTATTTCTCAGGCAGATCCTATAGGAGAAGAACTTGCCGGCTGGAAAACTCCAAACGGACTTAATATTCGCCAGGTGCGGGTTCCTCTTGGTGTTGTTGCTATTATTTATGAAAGCCGCCCTAACGTAACGGTAGACGCTTTTAGTCTTGCATATAAAAGCGGAAATGCTATTCTTTTGCGCGGTTCTTCTTCTGCTCTGAATTCAAATAAGGCGATTGTAAAAATCATAAAAAATGCGCTTTCCTTTGTGGATGGCGGAATTCCGGAAGCAATTGAACTTGCGGAAGCAGAAGAACATAATCATTCTGATGTGGAACAAATTTTAAATGCAGTTGGAAAAATTGATGTGGTGCTTCCGCGCGGCGGAAAGAAACTGATTCAAAATGTTGTTTCAAATGCAAAAATTCCTGTGATTGAAACAGGAAGTGGAGTTTGCCACCTTTATGTTGATGAAAGTGCGGATTTGAAAATGGCTGCAAAAATTGCTGAAAATGCAAAAATTCAAAGACCGAGTGTTTGTAACGCTATTGAATGCATTGTTGTGAATAAAAAAAATGCGGCGGAATTTTTACCTTTGCTTGAAAAGCAGTTTGCAAATCGGGTAAAGCTTCACGCAGATGAATATTGTTTTTCGATTTTAGAAAAAACAGATGCGTCAAAGAGCGGAATTTTGTTCAGAGCAAATGATTCTGATTTTGGAAATGAATATCTTGATTACGAATGCTGCATAAAATCAGTTGAAAATATAGAAGAAGCAATTTCTTATATAAATTCACATAATACAAAACATAGCGAAAGCATAGTTACAGAAAATTTGAAGTCCGCAAAGCTTTTTCAAAGCAGAATCGATGCAAGTTGTGTTTACGTGAATGCTTCAACAAGATTTACGGATGGCGGAGAATTTGGTTTTGGTGCGGAACTTGGAATTTCCACGCAAAAACTTCATGCGCGCGGTCCGATGGGAATAAAAGCGCTTACAACAACAAAATATTTAATAGATGGCGAAGGTCAAATTCGTTAAAAGGAAATGAAAATGAGTGATGCAATTTCTAAAGCTTTAAAAGGTGCGCGGAAAATAGTAATAAAAATTGGTTCAAATACGCTGGCAAAAGCCGATGGAACTCAAAATACAGAGTTTATGGCAAAATTTGCCGCTCAATGTAAAAATCTTATAAATCAGGGAAAACAGATTATTGTTGTTTCTTCCGGGGCGCAGGTTTCCGGTGTTTCAACTTTAAGCGAATGGGCGCGCAAAAAAGATATTCATTTTAGACAGGCTCTATGTGCAATCGGTCAGGTTGAACTTATGGCGCAATGGCGAAAAGCGTTTGCTGAACAAAATTTGCACATCGGACAACTTTTGCTCACAAAAGAAGATTTTGAAAATGATCACCGTTCGCTTAATATTCGCAATACATTGTTTACTTTGGAAGACGAAGGCGTTGTTCCTATTGTAAATGAAAACGATTCTGTTGCAACGGATGAATTTCAGATTGGTGACAATGATAATCTTTCCGCTCTTACGGCAATACTTTGGAGTGCGGATTTGCTGATTTTGTTCAGTGATGTTGACGGAATTTTTACGGACAATCCAAAGACTAATAAATGTGCAAAAATTATTGAAGTTGTAAAAGACATTGCTGAATTAAGAAAATCAATTACAATCGGTGAAAACAATGCGTTTGGAACGGGTGGAATTGAAACAAAAATTCAGGCGGCAGAAAAAACGACAGCGTATGGAATTCCTTTGTTATTGGCGAACGGAAGTCATGAAAATATTTTAACAAATCTTGAAAATGGTTCCGCTCTGGGCACATTGTTTGAGGCTGAATAAACGGAATTGTTGCTGTCAGGAGGTTTTATGGAAAAAATTGCTTGTATCGGATGCGGTTCTATGGGTGGTGCAATTATGAGTGCGATTTGCAAAAAAATAGACGCAAAAACTGTTACTGTAACTGCAAAGCACTTTGAACATGCGCAGGAATTTGCTGAAAAAAACGGGTGCAATGCCGCTCAAACAAATCAAGATGCTGTAAAGGATGCAAAATATATTTTTCTTGCTGTAAAGCCTGTTTTTATAAAAGAAGTCATTGTTGGAATAAAGAAATCTCTTCGTGAAGATTCTGTAATAATTTCAATGGCGGCAGGAATTTCGCTTAATAAACTTATGGAAATATACGATGCGCATTATATAAGGATTATGCCGAATATGCCCGCTCAAATTGGTGAAGCAATGACTGCGCTTTGCAGTCTTCCGGAACTTCCGGAAGAGGATTTGGCGAATGTAACTGAACTTTTGAAATCTTGTGGAATTGTAGAAAAAGTTGATGAAAAACTTATGGATTGCGTGACTGCAATAAGTGGTTCCGGACCGGCATATGCATTTATGTTTGTTGAAGCTTTGGCGGATGCTGCCGTAAAGTTTGGAATGCCACGAAAACAGGCATATATTTATGCTGCTCAAACATTAAAAGGTTCTGCTGCAATGGTTTTGCAAGATGAAAGATGTCCGGCTGCATTAAAAGATGCCGTTTGTTCGCCTGCGGGAACAACAATTGAAGCTGTTGCCGCATTGGAAGCAAACGGGTTCAGAAGCGCCATTATAGAAGGCGCAACTGCTGCTTGGAAGAAATCTTCAAGCATGGGTAAATAAACTAGAGAGAAAAACTTGCCAATTGGAGCTTTAGTTCCATTTGGCTTAAACTTTTTTCCATAGAAGCAATTTTGCTTTCCCAGCCAAATCTGCAACTTGGGTGTTCTTTTGCGTAAGTGCGATACTTGGCTATTTGACCACGGTAATCAGCAATTGACTCCATTAATTCAATAATTCTCTGCATAGACATCTCCGTTTTTTCCTGCCTTATTAAAATAAGTTCCGTTTTCCCGTCGGAATATTTTTTTAAGGTTTTTACAATTTGTAGATTATAAAAGTATAAAGTTTTTTTTAATTTTGAAATACTAGATAATTGTTTGTAGTACAAACTTTTGTACGCTTTTGCTTTTAGCGTAATGATAGTCCGTTTTTTATTTGAAAAATTTTGCTGGTAATTTTTGTTTCTACTGATTAGAATATTGAACATGATGGAGGTTACTTTATGCCGATGATTGATTCTAAAGTTACAGTTTCTTTACCGCAGGAAAAGAAAGATATTCTAAAAACGGAACTTGGAAAGGCAGTTTCTGTTATGGGAAAAACTGAAAATTATCTTATGCTTGGTTTTGAAGATAATTATGATTTGTATTTTGGCGGAAAAAAACTTGATAAAGGTGCATTTGTTTCTGTAAATGTTCTTGGAGAAGTTGACTCTGAAGAAAGTAAAAGAATGAGTTCAAAAATCTGTGAAATTTTTGAAAAAGAGCTTGGAATTCCGGGTGATAAAATTTATATAACTTATTCTGGCTATAAAAATTGGGGCTGGAACGGTGGAAATTTTTAAATAATTGCTAATAAAACAAGTTTTTGATATAGTGAGAATATGAGTACGAAAATTGAAAATTGTCCTTGTGGTTCAGGAAAAAAATACAGTGAATGCTGCGAACCAATTATTAAGGGAACGGAAAAAGCCGCTACTCCAGAGGCTTTGATGCGTGCAAGATATTCAGCGTATGTTGCGCATGAAATTGATTTTATTGTAGATTCTTGCGAAGAAGGCGAAGGAATTGCAGACATTGATAAAAAGGCAACAGAAGAATGGAGTCGCCAGTCTGTTTGGCAAGGTTTGCATATTCTTAGAACAGAAGAAAAAGATGATGAAGGTGTAGTTGAATTTATTGCAGATTACACAATGAATCATATGGTTGAACATCATCACGAAATAGCTGGTTTTAAGAAAATTAACGGCGAATGGAAATATGTTGCCGGAAACATTATTACAGAAACAGTAAAACGCGATGGCGCAAAAATTGGTCGTAACGATCCTTGCCCTTGCGGAAGTGGAAAAAAATATAAAAAATGTTGCGGACGCTAATAAAAAACGCAAATTAATATTTTTTGTAAAAAAATTATTAATCTGTAAAATCGCACCATTTTTTTGTAAAGTGCAGCAACGTATAGAAACAATTATGTTGCTGCGGACTTTTATTTAATGTGTTTATCTTAAAATTATGGCTGAAAAAATTATTACAGGATTTCACGCAATAGAAGAGCGTGTTCTTAGCACAAAAAATAATGAAGGTGCGGCAGATTCTTTGCACATTTTTTATAGCAAACCGGGACCGCGTGTAAAAAAAATTTTAGCGGCTGCAAAAGAAGCGAAAATTGCTTGTTTGCAGCAAGATGAACGTTATTTGAACGACTTGGTAAAAACTTTACCCGAAACTAGCCGCGATCATAGAGGAATTGTTCTTTGTGTTTCCGGGGAAAGCGCAAAAAATGCGAATTTTGTGGATTTTAACGAATGGATTTTAGCGGCAAAGGCAAAGCCTGAAAGTGAGCGCCAGATTGTTGTTGTTTTGGATTCTGTAACAGATCCGCACAATGTTGGCGCGATTATTCGCAGTTGTGATCAGTTTGGTGCAAGTCTGGTTATTCTGCCGGAGAGACGCGGTGTTAAGGATATTGATTCCAACGAGGTTGTTGCGCGAAGTTCCGCAGGTTCTTCTGCTTGGGTTCCGGTTGCGGTCGTAAATAATCTTGTTAGAACTTTGCAAATTTTAAAAGAAAACGGATTTTGGACTTATGCGGCAGATGCGGGCGGAGAAAACGTTACGAAAATAAATTTTGCACCGCGTTCTGTTCTTGTTATGGGCAGCGAAGGAAGCGGAATTTCCAGACTTTTGGAGTCAGAATGTGATTCTATTGTTTCTATTCCGACTTGCGGAAAAATTGACAGTTTGAATGTTTCTGTTGCAGCCGGAGTTCTTTTGTACGAAACTTATAGACAAGTTCAATAACTGAATTATAATTTAATTATGAAAGAAAAAAATACAGTTATTGCGGTTACAGGCTCTGATGGAGCTATGGGCGGCGAAGTTGTTGCGCATTTGTTGGCGTCTAAAAAAAATTTTACATTGCGTCTTTTTGTTTATAATCACGTAAAACATTACAGAAAATTTTTTAATTCGCTCTTAAAAACTGGTCGTGGGCGGATTAGTGTTGTAAAAGGCGACTTAGGAAATTATGATGATGTTGCAAATCTGATAGAAGGTGCGGATTATGTAATTCATTGCGGTGCCGTTATTCCTCCAAAAGCTGATCATAATCCTGAAAATACAATAAGAACGAATTTTTACGGAACAAAAAATATTGTGGATGCGATTTTGTCCAGTGGCCGCGCAGAGCAAATAAAACTTGTGCATATTTCTACAGTTGCAGTTTACGGAAACCGCAATTACAAACATATGTGGGCAAGAATGGGCGATCCGGTTATGTCTTCTGCTTATGATTATTATTCTGCGGCAAAAATAAAAGGTGAACGTTATGTTTTGGAAAGTACGCTTCCGCATTGGGTTGTTTTGCGGCAAACAGCGGTTTACCATAAATATTTTCTTGCGAATAATATGAATGATGGGCTTATGTTCCACACTTGTTGGAATGCACCGCTTGAATGGATAACGGATAAAGATTCTGGGTTGTGTATTCAAAATCTTGTAGAACGTGATTTAGACGGAAATCTTAACGGATTTTGGCAGAACGATTATAATATTGGAGGTGGTGCTTCCTGTCGCGAAACTGGTTACGAAACTTTTAATTACGGATTTGCTCTTATGGGGGCAGGTGCGGAAAAGTTCTTTGAACCGCAGTGGAATATTCCCCGCAATTTTCATGGAGTTTGGTACACAGACAGTTATATTCTTGACAAATGGCTTGATTACAGAACCGAATCCAGCGCAGATTATTGGCGAAGAATGAAAAAAGAACTTTGGTATTATTGGTTTGGTAGGATTGTACCTTCTGTTCTTATACGAAAATTTGCAATAGAACGGCTTTTAAAGAACAGCAATGCGCCGATGAATTGGATTAGATTAGGAAAGCAAGGAAGAATTGATGCGTTTTTTGGCGGAATAGACGCATTTAATGCGGAACCGAAGAATTGGAAAGATTTTAAAGTGCTTGCAAAAGGACAGACGCCGGAAGGAATTATTAACTACGATATATTAAAAGATGAATATAAAGCGGAAAAATACAAGCTTGATCATGGCTATGATGAAACAAAAGAAGATTTTGAACTTAATATAAATGATATGAAAACGGCTGCTGCTTTCCGTGGCGGAGAAGTTGTTTCTGAAGAAATGAAAAAAGGTGATTTGTATACAAAATTAAAATGGAAGTGCCATAACGGGCATATTTTTGAAGCAAAGCCTTTTACAATCTTAAAAGCGGGTTTTTGGTGTCCGGAATGTTGCGAGGCGTTGCCGACTTGGAGTTTTGATAAAGCTGCTGCTAAAGTTCCGTTTTATGCGCAGGTTTGGTACGATACTCATTCAAAATCTGAGGAAAATAATGTTTATCCTTATGATGAGCACGAAGATGATGATATGATTGTGCCGGTGGAAAAATTATAGAAATTTGGGATGATGGGGCGTTGCGGGGCAGAGAGAAATTTATTTTTTTGCCCCGCAGAGGGGATAGCCCGCAACGGAGTGCGGGCGCAAGGGGAGACTTCCCCTTTTAAGATATATGAAAAAAGCTGTGATTTATGTTTTTAGTGGAACCGGAAATACTCGTTTGATTGCGGATTTGTACAAAGAAAATCTTGTTGAATATGAAACGATTGTTTACGATGTTAAAATGAAAAAAAATGAAGCGGGGAAATTTGAATTTTTACCGTTTCCGAATCCGGGTGAATTTGACTTGATTGGATTTGGGCATCCGGTTTATGGGTTTAATATTCCAAAGCCTTTTGATGATTTTATAAATCTTTTGCCGAAATTGAAAATGACTAAGAAAGCGTTTGTTTTTAAAACGAGCGGCGAAGGTTTGCGCATAAACGAATTTTCTTCGCAGAGGTTAATTCATAAGCTGGAAAAAAAGAATTTTGATTTTATTTCCGACAGACATTATGTAATGCCGTACAATATGATTTTTAGGCATACTCCGGAGATGGTAAAACGGGAATGGCTTTATGCAAAGGCGTATGCAAAACTTTCTTGCGATGACATTTTAAAAGGAAAAATTGATAAAGTTCACATAAATCCGTTGTTAAGGTTTTGGGTGCCTCTTGTTAGAATTGAATGGATATATTATCCGCTTTCTGCACCGTTTTCTTTTAAGGTTGATTCGGCAAAATGTATAAAATGTCAGAAGTGCGTAAAAAATTGTCCGCTGAATAATATTTCTTTTGATGGAAAAAAGTTTGTTTTTGGACGTAATTGTACGATGTGCACTTGCTGTTCGTTTGGTTGTCCTGCTTGCGCAATCAGTATAGGATTGCTGAACGGTTGGAGAATAAACGGTTCTTATAATATAAAAAAGACGGCGGAAGATTTGGAAATTGCCGCTCCGGAAATCGGCAAGGATTACGAAGGTTTGCATCCTTGGCTTTACAAAAACTATTACCGCAAATTGGATAAAAAATTGCTTGCTGCCGGGAAATATACTAACTTGCTAAATTTTTAGAGGTTTTTTATACTTAAAATATGAAACATAATATGCAGAAATTACAGGAACTTGCTGTTGAGCGAGGTCCATTGTGTGTTGGATTAGACACTTCGCCTTCTTATCTTCCGGAATCTGTTCTGAAAGAGTTTGGTTCTGCGGAAGACGCTGTTCTTGCTTATAATAAAGAAATTATTCGCCGCGTTAGTGCGGATAAAAGCGCGTGCTGCTGCAAAGTTCAAATTGCTTATTATGAAGCTATGGGTTTGAACGGAATGAAAGTTTATGCGGAAACTTTGCGTGCTGTAAAAAAAGCTGGTTTAATTGCAATCAGCGATATTAAGCGCGGTGATATTGCGGCTACTGCGGATGCTTATGCAAAAGCGCATTTTTCTGGTGATTTTGAAACGGACATAATTACAATCAATCCTTATATGGGATTTGACACTTTGATTCCTTTTACAAGTTATGCAGCGCCGGAAAAAGGTGGAAAGGGCGTTTTTGTTTTGCTTTGCACTTCAAATCCTGGAATGAAAGACATTGAGCATGAAGAATTGAAAAGTGGCGGACTTCTTTTGGAAAAAGTTGGAAATGAAATTTCGTGCATCAATTCTGAGTTTAAAACAACTTTTGCGGATTATGCAGAACAGTCTTGCGGCGCTGTTGGTGCAGTTGTGGGCGCAACTCAAGAAGAAGACGCGCGTGCTCTTCGCGATAAATATGCGGAGACTTTCTTTTTGATTCCTGGCTATGGTGCGCAGGGCGGTGCGGCAAGAATTGCTGCTACTTTGCTTGATAAAGCCGGCGGAACGGTTAATTCCAGCCGTGGAATTCTTTGCGCCTGGAAAAAAGATGAAGCCCTTTCTGCAAAGCGCGAGAGCGGAACTTTAACTTTGAGCGATATTGCGGGTTCTGCTGCTGAAAATGCGCTTTTCAGCAAACAGGATTTGCTTTCTGCAAAGGCAAGTTTATAAAAAAAATTGTAAAAGAAACTGATGAATAAGTTTGGAATCCGAATAATAGTTTTTTTCTGATTTCTGTGATTTTTCTTTCTTCCGCATTATTTTCTGAAACAGTTGGATTTGAATTTTGGTGTTGGTCATGAGGAAACTTTAATCAGCAGAATTTCATTGGATTTTTCTGCTTACGGGAAATTTATCTGGGCTTTTTCTGATATTAAAAACGGGGATCATAGATTTAATTTTGTTCCGAAAGCAAGAATTTCGCTTGAATAAATCATTCAGAAGAATGTCGGCATTTGTTTCTGGTGTTTTTGACTTTCATATAATGAATTTTAACGATACGGCTTTTTATGAAGAGGTGCGAAACAATAATTTTGGATCAGTTCCTTTTTCTGATAAATTTGATATTCATCCTTCAGTTCGTTTTGGAATTAGATTTTAGAAGTGAAATGTAATTTTTTTGCTCTAATTGATTGAATTTGTTTCTTTTTTGAAAACTTTTACATTTTGTATGGATTTGTGAAACTTGCCTATTAAAAATATGAAATTTATATTATGATATTTTGATTTTGATGGACATGTTTTTGGGGGAAAAATGAAAGCGAATAAAACAGATGAAATGAATCCAATTTTTGACTGCAATGGAATTCCTTATCCGGTTTTTACAACAGGAACTGTTACTTTGTGTGAAGTTGTGAAGGGTGCAAAACCGGAAGGTTCTGTTTTTTGCTTAAAAATCAGTACTTTTGGCAAGGATGCCCGGATGCCGCTTTCTGGTCAGTTTTTTATGCTCCGCTCCCAAAAAAGTCAGCAGCTTTTGGCGCGTCCGATCAGTGTTTTTCATGCGGAAAAAAAATCTTGTTCGTCTTGCGGGGCGGATAATTGCAGCGATTTTGACAGTGTTGAGCTTTCATTTTTGATTTTGCAAAAAGGAAAAGGTACGAAAGAACTTTGCTTGCTGGAAGCCGATGAAAAAGTGCAGGTTTTAGGTCCGTTGGGAAATGTTTTTCCGCATCCGGAGCAGGAAAGTGGTAAGGTTCTTATTGCGGGCGGAGGAATTGGTGTTGCGCCTGTTGCAAATTTTGCTGAAAGTTTGCCGGAAAAATCTTATGATTTTATAGCTTCGTTTAAAAGCGGTTCTTACGGATTGGAAAATATTCAGCCGGAAAATCTTATAATTACTACTGACGATGGAACAGTAGGTTTGAAAGGAATGATTACTGCTGCTGTTGATGCGCAAAAAATAAAAGACGCCGGATATTCTGCGGTTTATGCTTGCGGTCCGGCTCCTATGCTGAATTATATAAAAACAATTTCCGAAGAAGCTGGTGTTAAGTGCTGGATTAGCATGGAAAGCCGAATGGCTTGCGGAGTTGGTGTTTGTTTGGGCTGTGTAATTCCTACCACAAAAGGAAATCTGCGCTGCTGCAAAGACGGCCCGGTTTTTGATTCTACAATATTAAGTTTCCCAAAACCAAAAGCATCGCTGATTGGGGTTTTAGGGGCTAAGCCCCTAGGTGAAGGGGAAGCGGACAAGGCAACAAAGCGGAGAGGCTTGCAGGAGCAAGATTCGGAGCGACTTGGCTTGGAAGCGGGGGGAAGTCTTTCCCCGTCTGATTTGTCTGTAACAATTAATGGTGTTCATTTTCAAAATCCGTTGATTGGTTCGTCCGGAACATTTGGATTTGGAACGGAATATGCATCTGTTTTTGATGTAAACCGTTTGGGCGGAATTGCTTCTAAGGGATTGACTTTGGAGCGCCGCGAAGGAAATTCTGGAATTCGTGTTTGGGAAACTCCCAGCGGGCTTATGAATTCTATAGGTTTGCAAAATCCGGGAATTCCTCATTTTATAGAACACGAACTTCCGGAAATGTTGAAATTAAAACCGGTTGCAATTGCGAATCTTTCCGGTTCAAGTTTGGAAACTTACGTTGAAGGTGCTAAACTTTTAGAAAAAACAGAAGTTCCGATAATTGAACTTAATATTTCTTGTCCGAATGTCAGCGCGGGTGGTGCGGCTTTTGGAATGAGCTGTGCTTCTGCAAATACAGTTGTAAGTGCAGTTCGGGCTGTTACAAAAAAGCCTCTTTGGGTAAAGTTGACTCCTCAGTCTCCGGAATTGAACGAGGTTGCGCTTTCTTGCGTTGATTCCGGTGCAGATGCGATTAGTTTGTGCAATTCTTTTCAGGGTGTTGCAATTGATGTGGAAACAGGCCGTCCTGTTTTTGATAAAGTAAAAGCCGGTTTTGGTGGACCTGCGGTTCGTCCGATTGCGGTTCGGTTGATTTACGAACTTTACGATGCGATGAAAACTTTGCCGGAAGAAAAGCGAGTTCCTATCATTGCGATTGGTGGAATTGCAACTTGGCAGGATGTCCTTGAATTTATAATGGCTGGCGCTACTGCTTGCGAAGTTGGAACGAACACATTTGCAAATCCGTTTACAATGATTGAATGCATTGATGGAATCAGCGCTTATATGAAGCGCAAGGGAATTTCTTCTTTGCAGGAAATTTGCGGAATAGCACATTTGTAAAAATCTTTCAGAAAATGTAATGTCGCTAAAATGACAAATTTTATTAAAAATGTCAAAATGACACTTTCGTAAATATTGTAAAAATGTTACATTTTGTAATATGAATACATTAGTTGCTTTATGTGCTGTTGGCGCAGAAAAAATTCTTGGAAATGAAATAAAACATCTTGGTTATAAATTAAAAGGAAATGCTCCTGGCCGTGTTATTTTTGAAGGCGATAATGATGCGATGTTCAAATGTAATCTTTGTTTGCGAACAGCGGATCGGCTTTTTTTGCAGATGGCTTCTTTTAAGGCGGAGGATTTTGATGCGCTTTTTGATGGTGTTTATCAAATTGCCTGGCAGGATTATTTTAAGAAAGATTCAAAAATTACAATTGATAAAGTTCGCTGCTATAAAAGTAAGTTGAATTCGGAACACGCAATTCAGTCTATGGTGCAAAAGGCGGTTTATCAAAAACTTACAGATAAATTTAATATGTCTACAATGCCGGAAACTGGCGATGAATCTAATATTCGTGTTTACATGGACCAAAACGTTGCTCTGATTCTTCTTGATTTGTCTGGACTTCCTTTGCATAAGCGCGGTTATCGTGTTGACGGGGGAATTGCACCTTTGCGTGAAACAGTAGCGGCTGTTCTTTTGCAGGAAATGATGTGGCGAAGAAAAACTCCTCTTCATGATCCGTTTTGCGGTTCCGGAACGATTGCTATAGAAGCGGCTTTATACGCTTATAATGTTGCTCCTGGATTCGGCCGGCGGTTTGCGCTGGAAACTTTGCCTTTTTATAATAAACAACGTGCGGAAGAAATTCGCAAATCCGAAGCGGAAAAAATTCGTACAGATGTTGAAGTCCGCATTACTGGTTCGGATATTTCTTCGGAAGCGGTTGAGCGCGCTAAAAAAAATGCGGAGTATGCTTGCGTTATGGCAGGAAGGGCTCTTCAGTCAATCGGAAGTGATGCAAAAGTTTTGCGTCCGGATTTTATACAGGCAGATTTTGAAGAGCTAAGTGCTCCGTATGAAAGCGGATTAATTTTGTGCAATCCGCCTTACGGTGAACGGCTTGGCGATGAGGAGCAGGCTGCTGAATTGTACAAAAAAATGTCTTGTCTTTGGCAAAATTTTAAAAATTGGGAATTTGGAATAATTACAAGTCATAAATCTTTTCAGGAAAACTTTGGACATTATGCAAATGCGTTAAAAAGTATCAAAGCCGGAAATTTGAATACGACATTTTATATGTATAAACATGAAAGTCAAAAAGAAAATAGGGGAAAGGTTAAAAAATAATGGCTACAGTTGTTGAACACGACAAAAGAAGAGAAGAAATACTTGAACGTTCGCTGGATGTTTTTATGGATGAGGGTTATGAGGATGTGACTTTTCAGAAAATAGCGGACCGTTGCGGAATTACGCGTACAACTCTTTATATTTATTTTAAAAATAAGCGTGAGATTTTTTTATACAGCATAAAGCAGTTTCTTTCTTCTTTGGAAACTGTTCTTATAAAAATTGCAACTGATACTACAATTTCAACAGAGAAAGTATTAAAAGATATGCTTAAGTTTATATTGAAGAAATGTGAGGAAAACCGTAAACTTTTTGCAGTTTTGCTTCCGTATCTTGTTCAGTTGCAAAAATCCGGCGTAAACACAGAGGAAAGGGTTGTCCGCCGCGTAATACGTTTGCAGCATCTTTTAAATTGTGCGATTATACGAGGAATTCGTTCCGGGGAATTCAAGAAAGTAAGTGTAAAATATGCGAACAGTATGCTTTATGCGATTATAGAATCTGCAATTTTCAAAATTGCAGTTTTGAATGCGAAAGATATTTCTAATTCCTACGATTCTGTTGATTTAGCGGTGGAAGGTTTGTTGAACCGCTAGTTATTTTTTATAGGATTATAGTCTGAATTATTTTCGTCGGAAGAGCCATATTCTATTTTAAATTTGTTTTCGCTGTTTACATCGCCGGTGATTGAAAGTTCATTTCCGATTTTCAATGGGGAAGACCAGTAAATTGTTGTATATCTAAGAGTTTCTTCCGGCTCATTGTTTTTGCGTGTTTCTATTATGTTTTGGCAGATTATGCCTGTAATTTCAATTTCTTTGTTGAAATATCCGGTTGTTAATATAGAACTTAGTGCAAGAGGTGCTGTGTCTTGCGTAAAGGATGTTCCTTTTGCAGACACTAAAGGAAATGTTGTTGTGGAAGAACCATTTGTTACAATTATGCAAAGATTATAATCTTGATTAAGATCCTGTGGAACATCAATGGAAAATGTTGTTTCTGCTTGTTCAGAACTTTTTAAAGAAAGCGAATTGTTGCTTTTGTCGTAATAAAGAGAAATGTCGCTTCCTGTTACCTCCGGTTTTAAATCTTTTGATTTTCCGCCGGTTGGAATTGATGCAATATCTGACCAGTCAGTTGATTTATATTCGTTTCCGATTTTGTAGCGGGCGCAATATTGGTATTCCGTATCTGTAATGGCAAACGTATCCGAAAAAGTGTAGGATTTTACATAATCAGAGGCAGGTTTTATTTGTCCTATATTTAATTCCGAATCTTCTTTGTCTGGTTCTTTTCTGAAAATATTTATATAAACGCAATTTTCTATGTGTGGAACTGAAACAATAATGCAATCTGAGCCGGTTTTTGTACTTATAATTCCAGTTTCTTCAGTTACTTCTGAACATGAAAACAAAAAAGAGCAAAAAATTACTGTAAAAGAAAATCGAAAAAAATTTTTCATAAAAACCTCTGTTCTATTTTCGGAACAAAATGGCGGATTCTTTAGTTATTGCAAAGCGTAAATTGTTACAGTCTTTGTTGAGATTGTAACAACGGTTCCGTCTGCAAGATTTTCTGCGTCCGCAACAAATTGTTTGCCGTCTGTAACAAGTTTCCAAGTTCCTTTTCCGTTAAGTTCAAGTTTTACATCGGAATTAAACGGATTTGCTACAATCAAAATCTTTTTCCAGCTGTCGCCGCATTTTTCGCCGTCAAGCTCCCAGGCAAGAACCTGCTCTGGTAGACCTGCTGCTTTGTTATCAATGAAGCGCAATACTTTTTCGCATTCTTCATCTGTGGAAAGCCGGAATGCAGGATGTTCTTTTCGCAGTTTTATAAGATTTTTTACGTAATTTACAACATCTTGTTTTTGAACGCAACGTTTCCAGTCAAGATTATTTATTCTGTCGCAAATATTATAAGTATTATGCAGAATAAAATGTCGTCCGTCGTCGGAAATTCCGTATTCATAAAATATTTGCTTTGTTGCTTTTATATCATCCGGAACTTCTTTTGAACGGCAGAATTCCATTCCTGCATGTAAAATAGGATAGCCTTCTGCAAGAATTACGAGAGAAATTGCCATTTTTTGCATTTGATCAAGATATTCTTCCGGTTTGTCTTGTTCAACCATAAAAAGTTTATCGTGCAAGGTAATATTGTCATGGATTTCTGTGTAATTTACTGAAAGCCAAGTGTTTTTGCCCCATGGTTTTGGAGCGGCTGTTCCTTCTATTTTTTTGTAATCAATTTGAGGATGTTTTGTTGCGCCTACAATACCGAATTTTACGGCTTCGCGGTAACTTCCGTCATGCACAAAGCCTTTTTGCTTGTCGTCAAAAATCGGTCCTTTAATTCCGCAGCGCATTGCATCATTAAAAAATCCGATTCCGTTAAGTTTTTCGCAATTAACTTGGCTTGCTCCGTCAAATTTTCCGGCTCTGTACATATCCCAGCCTTCACCGTAAATAAGAACATCGCTTTTGATTTTATGAAGGGAATCGTGGATTTCGTTCATCGTGTTAACATCGTGAAGTCCCATCAAGTCAAAGCGGAATCCGCTAAGTTTATATTCTTTTAGCCAAAAACTTAAAGTGTCGACCATATATTTGCGGAACATAGAGTGTTCGCTTGCAGTGTCTTCTCCTGCTCCAGAATAGCCTTCTACACGATAAAAATATCCTGGAACGCTTGTGCCTAAAGCCTGATGAATTCCATCGTTTACGTGATTGTAAACAACATCCATAATTATTCCGATTCCGGAATCTGCGTAATTTTTTACAAGTTGCTTGAACTCTTTTATTCTGATTGTTCCGTCGTAAGGATTTGTTGAATAAGAACCTTCAAGACAAGCATAATTTTCCGGATCGTAACCCCAGTTAAAAGTTCCGAACATAACTTTATTTTTTACGATAGGATCATTTACGGATTTTTCGTCAACACTTCTGAAATCAAAAACAGGGAGAAGCTGAACGTGAGTAACGCCAAGCGATTTTATATGGTCAAAACCGGTTGAAACGCCATCGCAAGTTGTTCCGCTCTGCGCCGCTCCCAAATATGTTCTTTGAATTTTTTTGTCGCCGTTCCAATTCGGGTTGGAAGTTATGTCTGCAATGTGCGCTTCGTAAGCAATAACATCGCTTGGATTTTTTACGGCAGGAGGTAGAACGTTTTCCCAACCCTGCGGATTGGTTCGTTCCATATCTACAATCATAGAGCGATTGCCATTTATTCCGCAGGCTTTTGCATATGGATCTGAAGATATTTGTTCAACTCCATGAACTAAAACTGTGTATAAATAATATTTTCCGTGCAAATCACCTTTTACAGTTTCTTCCCAAACTCCAAGTTTTCCTTTTTCGGAAAGAGGTTTTAATTCAATTGTTTTTTCCGCTGCGGAATTTTCACCGTCTGCAAATAGTGAAAGAGAAACTTTTTTTGCAGTTGGTGCCCAAAGTCTGAAAACAGTTTCGTTTTTATTGTAGATGGCACCAAGTTCAATGTTTGTGTGATATTTCTGTTCAAATTCTTTGGAATCGAAATACCATTCGAGCGCGGCCGTGTTTTCTCCTCCGCAGCATTTACTTGCCATTCTTTTACTTTTTATAAGATTGAAAAGATAATCTTTTTTGTGTTCCGCTCCGCAGAATTCATTGTTAAGGTTTTGTTTTTCAAACGGGAATGTTATCCATTCAGAAGGAGTTCCGAATTTTTCAGAGTTAGGATATTTGTCTGTTTTTTTGACTGAAATTGCCGGTAGCGAAAGTTCATATTCGACATTCGGCATGATTTTTTTGTCATTTAAAGTAAGTTGTTCAAAATTTTTAAGAGAATCCGAGTTATTTGCAATCCATTTAATTTTGCATTTATATTCATTTTCTTTGCGCTTTATTTCTATGTTAAAAGTCCAATCTCTTCCGAAGGGAAGTGTTGCGCTTGCATTCTTGCAGGAAGTCGGAAGGCACGGATTTAAGATTATTCGTTTTTCAACCAATAAAGGATGGAATCCGATTAAATCCATTGCTATGTTTCTGTTGAATTCTGCAAGCGACCATGCTTGGCTGAATGTGCCGGACAGTTTTGGATTTCCATTTGAATCTGGACGAGCGTGAATGTTTTCGCTTAAACTTCCTGCACAACCGCATTCAAGAATGATTTTTGAATAGTTCTGCAAAATTGCGGATGCTTTTTCGTTAAGAATTCCGTTTGAAGCTAGCGAACTTGCAGTAATGTATGCGCCTGTGTTCCATTCCCAGATTGTTCCGTTGTGATATGCGGCATCTTTGTGATACCAGTTTGGATTTTCGTGCTCTGCGTGGAAAAGCGGATCTTCCGGACTTAAACTGTAAAGACCGAACGGATTTACAAGTTCACGTTCTGTGTTTTGTATAATTTTGTTTGCAATCTCTTCTGTTACCAGATAGTCTTCTTTTTCTAAGTTTAAAATGGAAGGAATGCTGAATGTAAAAAGTTGATTTGGGCGCACCCTCATATCTTTTATCCATTCTCCGTAACCGCCTTCTGGCAAGTGGTCGGCGAGGGCATTGCAATCTGGATTCCAGAAGAACTTTAAAAATGAATCTTTTACGCGGGCAGCAATAAAGTCAAAACTGTCTGCTTTTTCATTGTTACCAAGAAGACGCTGAATTGCAGCTCCGATTTTAAGTGCGGTAAACCATAACGCTTGGATGTCGTTTGCACGATTTCCACGCGGTGAAATTGCTTCATTTCCTTCTATTCGCGCGTCCATCCAGGTATCTGCGTCTGCGTGCATTAAAAAACCATGTTCGTCGCAGTGGTTCATTTCTGAGGAAAGCGCAGTATCAATAGTTTTTTCAAGCTGCTTGATTATAGAAATATCACCTGAATATTGAACATATTCCCAAACTGCGCGGATAAACCATAAAGTTCCGTCCGCAGTGTTGTAAATTACATCTTTTTCGTTGCGGTATCTGTTTGGAATACGACCGTACGAAGGGCTGGTTTTATCCAAGTCTTGGAAACCTGCAAAGCCCAGCAGAACGTCTTTTGCTTCTTCAAAGCAGCCGGAAACTAAAAGTGTTCCGCACAAAGAAATAAAAGTGTCGCGGCCCCAGTTGTCGCGGAACCACGGAAGTCCTGCCCAAATTCCGCGGTAATTGCTGCCATGGTCTTTTGTTGCCAGCATCCAAGCGCTGAATCGCGCCCATTGAATGGATTCGTTAAAGTTTTTGTCGCCAAAATCTGCTGAAAACTTAGCAAGAAAATCATCAATCAATTTTTTATGCGCTAAAATACCGTTTTCTTTTGCAAGACGAACTGCTTTCTCTATGGATGTTTTTTCATCTTTTTCGAAAGTTATATAAAAACCGGAATTTATTTCCGCATTTTCTTTAGAAAGTTCAATGTCGTTGTTTTCCGCGGAATATTCAAAATTGAAATCTGCGGCAATTGCGATTCCTTTGTTGTTGGAAATAATTTCTATATTATCAATGGAAGATTTTTTCCAAGTTAAAATCCCTTTTTTCTGTTTTTCTGAATCTTCTTTTTTTTGAACTTCAGGTAAAATGTCTGAAATTTTAATTTTTGAGTTGGAAGAAATAAAAAATGCTTGTTCTTCTAAAAGCAAAGAGGCTTTTAAAAATGATTTTTCAAAAGCAGCGTTAAAGCCATACGGGTAAACTTCTATAAAATCTGCATTTTGAAGATTTTTTCCGTTACAAGTAAATCCGGAAAGATATCTTACATCTCCGCGAAAATATCCATTTTCAGAAGTGTTTTTGTTAAATAAAAAGTGAAAATATCCGTCTTTTCTGTCTGTCCAGGCGATTCTTCGGCTTTCATTTGCCTTTATTTTTATAAGCATAACGTTAAGTCTACACGAACAAAAAAAAATAGGCAAGAATTTGAAATTGACAGAATTTGAAATTGAAGTTGAAATTGAAGTGAAATCTGTTGTGTCTGTTAGGAAGAAAAATAGATGTATTTATAAGTCAAATTCTAAAAAAATAAAAAATTTTGTTGAAATGAAAACTTTTTGCTAAGAAAGCCGGTTTATTACAGCGCGCCTAAGTTCTTCTGCGTATTGCAACATATTTAGAAAAAGTGCGGTTATTTGTGCGTTTGCAGACAACAGCGAAAATTTGCGTTTGCCGTTCTTTTTTAATTTACTTCTTGCGGCGCTGGCTAAAGAAATTTTATTCCAAGCGGAAAAAATTTCCGGAATGAAAGTTATCGTAATAGAAAGAATCAGCGCAAAATTCAATTTTTTTGCTGCGGGAATAATTTTGCAAATTGCATTTTCCAAATCAGAAAGAGAATCAAGAATTTCCAATTTTGAAGTTGTTTCAAAAACGATGAGCGAAAATAAAGTCGTTACAAAAAATCTGAAAATATAAAGCAAATCGGAAGTCAATGCGGAAAAATTTCCGTTTATCAAAGATAAAAATGCTAATAGTCCGCCAATCCATAGAATAAAGCGAAGTTTTAGCAAAGTTTTGAATGGAGTTTTTGCAAGAAAGAAAAAAATTGAAGTAAGAAAAAAATAAAAAGTTGTGCGAAGCCACGGAATATATGGAAGAAAAATAGCGAATCTTTCGTTGTGCAGAAAATACGTTGAATTGCTGAAAGTGCGCAAAGTTACAACAATCATTAAAATCAGTTTTAATGACGCAGGAATTTTGTGTACGGCAGAATTTGAATTGCGATAACTGAAAAGCGCAGGTGTTTTTTTCATAGAATTTGTCCGTTCTGCATTTTTCCCCAAAAAAGATCGTCTGCTGATTTGTATTGGACCAGTGGATTTCGTATTCCAAATTTTTCAAGGTTAAGTTTCAGACCGTCTTCCGGCTTTCCGTTAAATTGAATTTCGCCTTTTTCCAAAATAATAAATCGGTCGGCAAGCGCAAGAATTTTTTCAAGTTCATGCGTAAGAATAATTATTGTTTTTTTCTGCTCTTTCAATTTTTTTAAAATTTCGCAAACATTTTGCACTCCGGGAAAATCTAAGTTCGCGAAAGGTTCGTCAAAAATAAAAAAATCGCGGTTCATTGCAAGAATTCCTGCGACTGCAAGCCGACGTTTTTCGCCGCCGCTCATTTGTCTGGCCGGTGCAAATCTTCGTTCAAAAAGTCCGACAGCTTTTAAAGTTTCTTCCGCTCTTTTTGTAATTTCGTTTTTTGGAAATTTTTGATTTTTCAATCCGAACGCTACATCTTCCATCGGAGTTTCGCCAAGAATTTGTGCATTTGCATCCTGAAAAACAAGTCCGACTCCGGATTTTGGAATAATAATTTGTCCGGAATTCGGTTCATCAAGTTGTGCAATTAAGTGCATCAAAACACTTTTTCCTGAACCGTTTCTTCCGCACACAACAACAAATTCTCCGCTGAAAACAGAAAAAGAAACATTTTTCAGGGCGATATTTTCTGAAAAAGAGCGGCAGATATTTTTTATTTCAAGAATTGGTTCTGTCATTTAGTCACTTTCCAAATATCTTTTTACAAACGGGTGAATTTTTTTTGCAAGCGGAATCATTACGATTAATTTTATGATATTTCCCGGAATGAATGGAAGAAGTGTGTATTCGTAAACTTTTGTCATTGGAATATCCGGTTTTACCCGATGAAATCCAAAAATACCGGAAGCAAAACAAACTGCAGTCGCAGAAATTGCAGCAATTGTGAAAAAAATCCAATTCAATATGTTTATTTTTGCAGAAAATTCCGTGATTTCAGTTCCATCTGCGGAAGTTGCTTTTTTATATGGATTTTTTACTAAAAAATGAACGATAAAACCGCCTGCAAGCGCTGCAAGCATGTATCCGATAAGAAATCCGCCGGTTGGTCCGTTTGTAATTTTGTCCAATCCGCCTTTTCCCGTAAAAACCGGAAGACCGATGCTTCCCAAGATTAAAAATATAAGAACAGAAATCGTTCCGTAGAGCGGCCCAAGAATAAGCCCGCTGAGCATTGCCATCATATCTTGGATTGCGAGCGGAACTCCGCCGGGAAGCGGAATTTGAATAAAACATCCGACGCAAACGAATGCGGCAAAAAGTGCAACTAAAATTGCACGTTTACTTAAATTTTTTGAATTAGTCATAATTGTTACCTTTTTAATTAATATTAGGGTAACAATTATGAGCTGTTCGGTCAAGGGCAGAGGGGGAAAAGCCTTTCCCCTGTTTCGCACTTCGTTGCTCAACACCCCTTTCTGCGAGGAAATTCCCCGCAACGCCCCTTTTGCTATTTTTTTAGCAAAGCCGCAAAAGGATTGTAAGTTTCGCCGTCATCATCGTTGTGTTCGCTGAAGTATTCGCTGGCTTCTTCGTCTTGTTCTGTTGATGTGCTTGGAACAAGCGAAATACGATGATTGTTTGCGTCGATTTCTTTTATTACAACTGACATCGGCTGACCAACGGTGAATTTCTTTTTAAGATTTGTGTTTCGGTCAACTCCAAGTGCAGAAATGTGAATAAGTCCATCGATTCCGCTTTCCAAATTTATAAAAACGCCAAAATCTGCAATCCGGTTAATTTTTCCGTCTATTTTTTGACCTTTGGAAAAACGCTCGTTTATGGTTTCCCAAGGATCTTTTATCAGCGCTTTTGTACTTATGGAAACGCGTTCTTTGCTCCAATCCGTGCTTATAACTTGAGCGGTAATTTCTTGTCCTACTTCCAGAACTTTTGTAATGTCGTTTATGCGGTCAAGTGAAATTTCAGAAATAGGAAGCAGTGCCTGGAATCCGTTTATATCAACAAAAGCTCCAAAGGATTGAAGTGATTTTACTGTTCCGGTTACGATTGAGCCGACTGCAATTTTTTTGCTGAGCCCTGAAAGTTGATTTTTGTGCTCTTCTTCCAAAACTTTGCGGTTTGAAACAACAAATTTTTTTCCGCCTTCAGTGTATTCTTGAATTATAAAAGTCAGAGTTTTTCCTACAAAATATGCAGGCTCTTCTTTCTGTCGGAATCCCATTTGCGAATAAGGACAAAATGCACGTTCAGAGCCGATTTTTACTTCAAATCCGCCTTTGATTTCCTTTTCAATATGACCTTCCACAGGAATATGGTTTTTAAATGCGTTTTCCAACATCGAGTTGTCTGCACTTTGTCCTGCGATTTTTGTAGTAAAACGGTTTTCGCCGTTTTTTTCGCCAAGATAGAATGCTTTTATTTTATCGCCTTCTTTTATTGTCAGGTTTCCATCAGAATCTGTGAATTCTGAAGTTGGAATTACACCTTCGCTTTTAGCGTTCAAATCGATGAAAACTGTATCGCCGGCTATTTGCACAACTGTCGTTTCAATCTCTTGTCCTGAAGTTAATTTTTCAAACATAATTTTTTCCTTATTAGAGTAATTCTTTTTTTATTGGTTTTGCATCAAACAAACTTCTTGTTGCTTCGTTTATTCTTTTTGCAACAAAAGGGTTGTTCATTGTATAAAGATGTACGCCGTCAACACCGTTTGTAACTAAGTCTGCGATTTGGTCAATTGCATAGGCAATTCCTGCGTCGCGGATTGCTTCCGGTTCATCTGCGTAGCGATCCATCATGCGGATAAATTTTTTTGGCAAAACAGCGTTTGTCATACTTACCATTCGTTCTATGGATTTTTTATTTGTTGCAGGCATGATTCCTGCTTCGATAGGAACATTTATTCCAACTAATTGGCAACGTTCAAGAAATATATAAAATTTTTCGTTATCAAAAAAAAGCTGGCTTAAAAGATGTTCCGCTCCGGAATCAACTTTTTTCTTTAGATTTTTTAAATCGTCGATTGGTCCTTTTGAATTAGGATGACATTCCGGATAGCATGCGCCAAGTATTTTGAATTTTTTTCCGTCAGTGCGCTTTTCATTGAATTCGCGGATAAACGTAATAAGGTCGCTTGCGTGAAGAAAATCGTTTGCAGGTTCGCGCCCTTCAATTCTATCGCCTCTGAGAGCAAGAATGTTTTCTATTCCGGCTTCCTGAAATTGTTCCAATACAAATTGTGCATCTTTTTTTGTCATGTTTATACAGGGCATATGGACTGCGCTTTCTACGCCGCAAACATCTTTGATTCGTTTTGCGATGTTCAGTGTGTTTTCGCAGTTTTCGCTTCCGCCTGCACCGTAAGTTACGCTTATAAAATCAGGCTTTATATCACTTAAATCTGAAAGAGTTTTGTAAACTGTTTCAATATTCATTGTCTTCTTTGGTGGAAAGACCTCAAAAGAAAATGCAGTTTTTTCTGTGGTTGTAATCATAGTTTAAATATAGCGAATTGAGCAGAATTAAGGAATAGAAAAAAAATCAGATTGATTCATCCATTTTAAAGCATTTATTGCACTGTTTTGTATTAAAATAAAATAAATGAATTTGGCATTTCGCCTTTATATTGATATAATGAGTTAATTTTATGAGGAAGTTATGACAAGAGAAGATGAAATTGCAGCAAAAGCAGTAAGAAATTCAACATTGAAATCGCTGAAAGTAAAGAAAGCGTTACGAATTAAACAAATAAAAGAAGAGGCGGAAGAAAAAATCCGTGAAGTTAATATTCAATATGCGGATGATCCGGAACGTCTTCGCGCAAAGTATGCGGCAGACGATTATGCAAGATCGGAAAAAGCTAAAAAGCGCGCAGAAAAAAGAATTGCAAAGGAAAAGGCAAGAAACGAACGGGAGCGAAAAATTCGCAAATATACAATTGGCGAGGAAATTTTCAGTTCGGTTGTTCAGGGCGTTGGTGCCGGACTTTTTATAGCGGCAACTATTTTGCTGAATGTTCGCGCTGTTGATAATGTTCCCGGAAATTATAAAACTTTTTACATTGCGCTTTTCAATTGTTTTGGTTTTGCAATGATTTTGAACTATATTTTTTCAGTTTTGAGTCATGCTCTTACAAATTCAAGTGCAAAAGAAGTTTTTAAACGTTTTACTAGAATTCTTATTTTTGTTGTAATTGATGCAACATATTTTGTTTATACGGTTGCGGCTATTGAAGGCGGTACTATTTCGTTGCTTTATGGCTTGATTGTGGCTGGAGTTGCAATTGTTTGTTCTGTTGTCGGTATTTTTATTTATGCAATAGGCGGAAGTCGCTTTGAAACTGTAAATATTGTTCTTGATGCGATTTTAGGTTGGGGCGGACTTTTTATTTGTACAAGTATTTATCATGCGATTTCAAAAGGTAGTTTTGTAATGTTAATTGCTTGTGGTGTTTTTTATACAATCGGACTTGTGTTCTGTTCTTTGCGAAAAGTAAAATTCATGCATGCAATTGGCGATTTGATTGTTCTTGTTGCAAGTATTTATCTTTTCTTTTCTTATTTTTTGATGTATTAATTTTTGTCCGGTTCGGAGATTTTGTAATTCCAGTTGTGTTTTGGATAGTGACCTTTCATTTCTTTGCAAATTTCCGGCCAGGCGGAATTCCAGAAGTTTTCAAGATTGTCTGTTATTTGCAAAGGTCGTCGTGCTGGTGAAAGAAGTTTTAGCAAAACAGGCATTCCTGAAACTTTTGGAGTTTTAAAACAACCGAAAATTTGTTGTATAATTACTTCTAAAACCGGCCGGATTATAAATTCAGATTTATCATTTTGAATTTTTTGCTTTTCATATAAAAGTTTGCGCTTTTTTCCGTTTTCAAGTTGAATTTGGAAAGGCGCTTCTTTGTCTATTACGGAACCTTCTAAAAACCAATAAAGCGCATCGTAAACTGTTTTTTCTTGAACAGAAGTTTTTCCGGATAAAAATGGTAAAAGCCATTCATTTACGTTTTGCGAAAGATTGAAGTTTTCCGCTTTGTTCGGAAGTTGTTTTTGCTGGGCATAGAATTCTGCGCGTAGTAAAAAATTTTTTGTTTCTTCACTCAAAGGTAAGGTTTCAATTCCTTTTTGCTGAACTTGCGTACAAATTGCCTGTGCAAAATCTTCTGGTTTTGTCTGAAGTTTTTTTGTTGAAAGAATAATTTTTCCGTAAAATTCAATTTGATTTTTAGAAATTTTATTGTTTTCAAATGAAATTTCTATTTTTGTTTCTTTCCGGGCGTTTATGAAAGCATCGGAGTCTTCTTTTGAAAGCGGCAAAAAGGAATAAATTGTACCTTCTGTTGTTCCGGAGTCAACTTCCGGTGCTACAATCCATTCCGGAAAAGTTGCATTTCTTTCTATTATGTCTTTTCTTAAATGAGCGATTCTTCCGCTTGGAAATTGGTAAAGTCCGTTTGTTCCTGTTTGTTTTGCAATTCTATCCGGAAAGCCGAAAAGGAGCGCGGCGGCTTTTGAAATTGAATCTTTTTTTTCTGCATTGATTTTTATTTCGTCCGGTAACGAAGTTATTCGCCTTTTCAAATCTTTTAAAAATTTCTGTTGAATTTCTGAACTTGATTTTGAATAGTTTGAAAATTCCAGCGCTATTTCCGGATGGCCATGCAAAACGCAAAGCGCAAGTCGCGGTGAAATTCCGATTTTTAGTACGGCTTTGCCAAGTTCTGTTATATTCAAATTATTTGAAATGCAGCCAAGATTTTGCAAAAGTTTTTCGGATTCTTTCCATGCGGAATCGGATGGACTTGTGAGCCAATTTAATTCTTTTGGATTTTTTATTCCGCGCAGAGCACATTCCAAAACAAGCGGAGTTATATCGGCGCGCAAAATTTCTGGTTGTGAACTTTGCGAAAGAACGTCATTTTTATTCCACAAGCGAATGCATTTTCCAGCGGCAAGTCGTCCGGCTCGTCCTGCACGCTGTTCCGCAGAAAAGATGCTTTCTTTTTCTGTTATAAGATGTTCCATTCCAAGCGAAATGTTCATTTTATTTGTGCGCGAAAATCCGGAATCGATTACAGTTTTTACGCCGGGAACGGTAAGTGAGGTTTCTGCAATTGAAGAAGAAAGTATTATGCGGATTTTGTCTTTTGGTTGCGGTGTAATAACATTTTGCTGTTCGGAAAAACTTATGGAACTGTGCAGAACAAGAACTTCTGTCTGTTCATCTGGAATTTTATAGTTCAACAGTTCATTTTGAGTTCGTCGTATTTCTGCAATTCCGGGTAAAAAAACAAGCAGAGTTTCGGATTGATTTGCTTTTTTTAAGATGGTTGTCTGTTCGCAAATTGCTTTTGCAGGAGAAATGTTTCCTGCGTATTCAATTTTAACTGGAAATTGTCTGCCCGGAATTTTCATTACAGGAGCGGGATTTTCTCTTGTTCCTAAATATTCGGAAAGATTTTTTGTTTCTATTGTTGCCGACATTATTATTACAAAAAGATCATCTCTAAGTTCAACTGCTTCTTTTAAAAATGCAAGCGCCAAATCTGCATGAATTGAACGTTCATGGAATTCGTCAAGGATAACAACGCTTGTGTCTTCCAATGTTGGATCCGCTTGAAGTTTTTTTGTAAGAATTGCTTCTGTTACAATTTCAAGTCTTGTTTCTTTTGAAACTTTTGATTCAAGATGCATTCTGTAGCCAACGGTTTTTCCGACTTCTTCGCTAAGATTTTCTGAAATTCTGTTTGCAATTGAAAGCGCTGCGATTCTTCGCGGTTCCAGCATTATTATTTTTCTTGTAAATGAGTTTAAAAGAGCCGGCGGAACTGCGGTTGATTTTCCGGCTGCTGTTTCTGCGGTTAAAACTAAAAATCTTGATTTTGAATTTTTTAAATTTTTGCAAATTTCATCAAGAAACGGTGTGATGGGAAGATTTTCAGTCATTGGTTTATGTTATAAGATTTAAAGATTTTTGGCAAATTCAGCAGATTTTTTGCAAGTTTTTAAAATTTAAAAGATTAATTTTTCTTTATGTAGTGAAGTTCAAAATCAGGGACCGGCATCGGACTTGCAAAATAAAAACCCTGGTAATAGTCGGTTCCCATTGTTCTTAAAAAATCAAGTTGTTCTTTTGTTTCAACGCCTTCTGTTATAACTGGCATATTAAGACGTTTTGAAAGTTTTATTAATGAGTTAAGAATTTGTAGGGAACGTTCCTGATTTTCAGTGTGTTTTAAGAATTCTATATTAAGTTTTAGAATATCAAACTGAATGTTTTTCAGCATATTTAAAGAGGATTGTCCGCTTCCAAAATCATTCATTTCTATAATAAAGCCAAAGTCGCGAAGTTTGTTTATAAGCAGCAGTTGCGATTCAAGGTTCATAAGAACAGCGGATTCTTTTATTTCCAGTCGTAAATTTTGAGGTTCAATGTCGTATTTTTTTACTAAATCAGTAAAAGTTTGGTAAATGTCTATGTATACAAAATCTTTTGGGGAAATATTTACAGAAATATACATATCTGTAATTCCCTGATCTTTCCAGTTTTGAAGTTTTTTTGCTGCGCAGTTCCACATGTATTGGTCAAGCGAAGTTATAAGACCTTTGCTTTCGAACAGCGGTATAAAAGCGCTTGGGGTCATAAGTCCTTCTTTTGGATGCTGCCATCTGGCAAGGGCTTCCGCGCCGTAAACATTTCCGTCTGTTTTTACCAGAGGCTGAAGATACATTTGAAATTGTTCGCTTGCAAGGGCCTGCGGAAAATCGCCGATAAGCTGCTGTTCATGTATAATCTTGTTCCTTATGTCGGAATTGTAATATGCAGCTGTTTTCTGAAGGTTTCCTTTTACAGTGTTTATTGCCATAAAAGCGCGGTCGCACATAACGGAAATAGGAAGTTGAGGATCTTCCACTTCGTAAATACCAATATGAAAATTGACCGGATAATGTAACTCGCTTGCTATGTATGCTATTTTTTCAGGATATTTTATAACGCTTTCTTCGGTATAATCGGATTTTTTCATAAAAATTGCAAAACGGTCGCTTTCGAGGCGCGCATAAATTTCATTCTGCTTTGTATAGAATTTTATGGCTTCTGCTGTTTGAATAAGAAAATCATCGCCGGTTTTGCGCCCGAACAAATCGTTTATAAGTTTGAAATTGTCTATGTCCGCACAAATTATAAGATATTTTTCATCAGGAGATACTGTAAGAAGAGTGCGAACTTTTTCGTAAAAACCTTCGCGGTTGTATAAACCTGTAAGTTTGTCGTGAATTGCAAGGTATTTTTCCTGACGTATTTTTTCCATTTCTTCTGTTTTGTCGTGAACAATAATAAATGCGCCAAGGAACGTATTTTTCTTATCTTTTAAGTTTCGTAAACTGACGTGAAAACTGTAAGTTTTGTCATCTTTTTGAACATCTTCGTCAAATGTTCTACCGGGCATTTCTTTTAGTTTGGTGAAGTAAGAACCTTTTACTAATGATTCAAGCGGTCCTTTCGGGTTCAATCCCAATGCTGTGTATTTTTGTTCAAGATTTTTAATTGCATCATTTTTGTAAACAAGTTCGCCGTTTATATCAAAGAAAATTACTCCGTCAGTCATATTCAAAACCATCTGGAACATTTGCGTCTGGATAAGTTTTGAAGGCGTGATGAATATTGCATAGAAAGAAATTAAAATTGCCGCTGCTGCTGTAAATATAATTGAAAAATCAATAGGGAAAACAGTAAAAACGTAAACTGCATCGCCAAGAATACTTATAAGAACTGCGATTAAAATGTTTGTGTAAACAAAACGATACATTTTGGGAGTTTTGCTTATTCTGAAAAAAATGATAATTAGCAGAAGAGCTATAACAAAGTAACTTAAGAAAAGATGCAACTGATACGGCCATTTCATTATAATTTTAAAAATTTCAGTTGAAGGAGAATTGAAAAATGCTGGAACTTCAACTTTTTTTAAAAGGAAAGCGTGTTTGAAAAATATATTGAGCAGAAGGTTTGCGCTGTCAATAAATTCTATTCCTAAAAAAACTTCGTCAAAATAAGGAATCGGAATCTTGTACTTTGTGTATTTTCTTGAAAAATCGTAAATGGAATAGAGAAGAAAGTCTATTCCGATAAAAAAGATTGAATAGAAGAAAGACGCAAGTTTTTCATCTTTTGTGTTAATAATAAAAATATGAGAAATCATTATGGCAAGTGCAGATGAAAGCAAAAGCCGCAAAGAAAATACATATTTTTTCTTACCTGCTTTTTTTGTTGCTAATAAAACTGACAGAACAGCAACCGCAAAGCAGATAAACAAAATTGAAAAAAGTGCTATCAATTTAAATTCCTATTAATTTAATTTTATGGTACATAAGCAAAAAATGCAAATTATAGTAAAAATATTTAAATTTGAAGTAAATGTGCAAAAGTGTTAAGATTTAAAAATAAAAAGGTCGCAATTATTTTTATTGCAGCGGAATTTTTGCAAATCAATTTTGTATGGAGAAAAAAAAATGGGCAAAGTAACATCTTCGGTAGTGTTAGGCAGAAACAAGCAGATTGCTATTATTGGTGCATTAAGCGCGCTTACAATTTTGATGGGAATACCAGGGCTTCATCTTGGTTATATTCAGATAAATCCGACTATTTCACTGACTATTATGCATATTCCTGTAATTTTAGCGGCAATTCTTGCAGGTCTTCCGGGCGGACTCGTAACAGGATTGATTTTCGGAATTACAAGCTTGATTAATGCGGCTGCAAATCCTTCCGGAGTTTTGGATCCGTTGTTTGCAAATCCTTTGTGTTCTGTTTTGCCAAGATTGATTTTTGGTTTTGTTGCTTGGGGATTTTTTAAACTTATAGAATTTGTTCCGTGCTTTCCAAAAAGTGTAAATGCAATACTTACGGCTATGTTTTCAAGTTTGATTCATTCTTGTGTTGTAATCGGTTCAATGTATCTGTTTTTAAATGGACTTGTAAAAGATGCAATGAACGGGCTTGGTTATGTTGCTGTAATGGCTGCCATTCTTCCAGGCGCATTTTTAGAAGCGGTTGCTGCGGCTATGGTTTGTGGAATTGTGGTTGCTTCTGTTACAATTGCCAATGCCGGAAAAGCAAAGTTGTTCAGCGAAAAAGACGGCGATTAAAAAATTGAGGTTTTAATGAAAGTTTTTATAGTTGGTGCAGGATTTACAGGTGTTCAGCTTGCAAAAATTCTGTCAAACGAAAGAAACGATGTAACTTTAATAGATAATAACGAAGAAATTACAAGGCATCTTGCAGATCAGATTGACTGTACAATTTTAACTGAAGACGGAAATAATCTTGAAAATTTGGAAAATGCCGGAATTGCAAAAGCGGATGTCCTTGTTTGTCTTACAGAAAGCGATGAAGTTAATATGATAACTTGTTCGCTGGTGGATGCTGTTTATCCGGATATTTTAAAAATTGCCCGAGTAAGAAATTATGCGTATTACGTAAATACTGCTTCTGCAAAAAAATCGCATGCGAATGCATTTAGCGGAAAGCATAGACCGCTTTATGGAATCGATTTTATGATTCATCCTGATGTTGAAGCGGCGGACGCAATTTTTGATGCGGTTGAAAATGGTGCTGTAAGTAATGTTGTAACGTTTGACAATTCGGAAATGCAGATAAGCAGAATTCTGGTTGAAAAAGAAAGTCTTCTTGCCGGACATAAACTTTTGGAACTCAAAAATCTTACTCAAATAAATATGCTTGTGGCTTATGTTGAAAAAAACGGCGAAACTGAACTTGCCGGCGGTTCGACTGTTATGGAGGCCGGATGTACATTGGGAATTCTTTCCAAAAAGGAAGACGTAAGCAAGATTATTGAACTTTGCGGTTCAAAGCAAAAAGAGTTTAAAAAAATTGCGATTGTAGGTGCTGGCAGAATTGGAACGCTTGTTGCAGAAAAAATTGTAAAACCGCAAAAACTTTCTATTTTTCAGCGGTTTGCAGACAGAAATTTTGCTCCGTCGCAAGATATTGTAATTATTGATTCTGATTACGAATTGGCGAAAGCCGCTTCTGAAAAATTCGGAAAATCTGTAAGAGTTTTAAATGGCGATGCTTCTGACGAAAGTTTTTTGCGCGAGGAAAATATTCCTTCGTTTGATCTTGTTATTTGTGCAACTCATAACCACGAAATGAATATGGTTGTGGCGGCGTTTTTGGAATCTCTTGGCGTAAAACAGTCTGTTTCGCTTGTAAAAGATTCGGCGTTTTCTGTGATTGCGGCAAAACTTGGTGTTGATGTTGCTGTTGCGTTGCGCGATGTTGTTGTTGATTCCATTATGAGTCATATGCGCGGAAAATCTGTAAAAGAAGTTCATACTGTTGCAAACAGTAAATATGAAATTATTGAGTGCGAATTGACTTCTGAATCAAAAGTTCTTGGCAAAACTATGAAAGAAATTGCAGAACCGGGAAAATTTCTTGTTCTTTTGAACCGTCATTCCGGCAAGAATGAATATGAAATAGTTGTGGGCAATACAGTTTTTGCTTCGGGAGATCATCTTGTTTTAATAGTTTATTCTGAAGATGCTGCAAAAATTCTGGAACAGTTCGGAAATGTTGGTGAATAACTGGAAGGGCAAAAATGTTTGTGATTGATTTGATAAGAATTCTTTCTGTTCTTCTTGCTCTTGTAGGAACATCTTTTTTGATTCCGATTGTGGCTGCTTTTTTTTACGGAGAGTCAAATGTAATTTTTTCGTTCTTGATTCCAATGATTTTAAGCTGGGCGTTTTGTGCAATAATGCTGATTTTGTTTAAGAAGCGGAAAATGAACTTGAATATAAGACGAACATATATTGTCGTTGCTTTCTGCTGGATTTTTACAAGTCTTTTTGGAATGATTCCGCTTTACGTTTCCGGGTCAATTCCCGATTTTACGGATGCTGTTTTTGAAAGTGTAAGCGGATTTTCAACGACGGGAGCGACGGTTCTTGCTGATGTTGAAGTGTTGCCGCGAAGCATAAATTTGTGGCGGTGTCTTACTCATTGGCTTGGCGGAATGGGAATTGTTGCTTTGACGGTTGCCTTGGTGCCTTTGCTTGGCGTTGGTGGCTTCCAGCTTATAAAAGCGGAAACAACTGGTCCTGAAAAATCAAAAGTAACTGCGAAAATAACAACAACTGCAAAAATTTTGTGGATTTCTTATTTAGTTCTTACAGTGGCGCAAACAATTCTTTTGCGTATTTTTGGAATGGATACAATAGATGCGCTTTCTCATTCTTTTTCATCGTTGGGAACCGGCGGATTTTCTACAAAAAATGCGAGTGTTGGCGCTTATAATTCAACCGCAATTGACATAATTTGTACGGTTTTTATGTTTCTTTCCGCTGTAAATTTTAGTCTTTTTTACTTTGCGATAATCGGAAAATGGCGTGAAATAAAAGAAAATTCTGAATTAAAAGCATATTTTGGTATTTTGGTATTTTTTGCGATTGCAATTGCACTTTGCATAACGGAAAAGTACGGTTCTTTTTGGCGTGCGCTAAAATTTTCTGCTTTTCAAACTGTTTCTGTTGTATCAACGACAGGATTTTCGACTGCGGATTTTTTGCAATGGCCAAGTTCTGCGCAATTTTTTATTTTTGCGCTTTTTTTTATCGGCGGTTGTTCTGGCTCGACAGCCGGAGGTTTTAAAATTATCCGCTGGGTTGTTCTGTTCAAGCAATTGAACAATGAAATTCGCAAGATGATTCATCCGCATGGAGTTTTTTCTTTAAGATTGAATGATAATCCTGCGGGAAAAGATTTGGTTTATAAAGTTGCATCTTTTTCGTTGCTTTATTTTTTGCTGGTTTTAATTACTACGTTTGTCGGCTGTCTTGGCAATCTTGATATTTTTACTGCTTTTTCTGCAGCTCTTTCGATGGTCGGAAATATCGGTTTGGCTTTTGGTGAATTGGGGCCGGGCGGAAATTTCGGATTTTTACCGAATTTTGTAAAATGGTGGTATTGTTTTGCGATGTTGGCAGGACGTCTGGAACTTTACACAATGCTTATTTTCTTTTCATCAGCGTACTGGAAAAAATAATTTTTTATTTGTTTGCAAATTTATGTTGTTCAAAACTATGAATTCACTCTTGTTGCGGGGACTAAGCAAAATTCTGCGGCAGACTGATGATGTAATTTTTTGCAACAAGCGAAAATATCCCGCAGATTATGATGTTTTTGCAAATAACTGCGAAAATCTTGAATAAAAATAATCTGCGGGATTTGTGGAATTTATGAGTTGTGCCTTATTTGTACGCTTTGTCGTGTACGCCGGAAATTGCTCTTCCGCTTGGTTCGTCCATGTTTTTCCAGGCTGCATCCCATTCCAAAGCCTTTGCGGTTGAACAGGCAACTCCGGCTTCTTGCGGAACGGCTTTTGCTGCGCTGTCGCTTGGGAAAAGTTTTGAATAAATTTCGCGGT
>CAYXDA010000001.1:0-38221 GCA_964463615.1 uncultured Treponema sp. | reverse complement strand
GCTTTCCGTTTGGTTTTGTAAATTCCATATACTTTCCTTTTTGTTGGAGTCATTCCGAATTTATTTCGGAATCTATAAATATATTTTTTTATTTAAGGAGGGGGAAAGACTTCCCCTCGGCTGCACTTCGTTGCAGCCTACCCCTTCGCCTAGGGGCAAACTTACGTTTTCCCCTAAAACCCTTTTTATCCTACCATTCCGCCGTCAACAGTTATAACCTGTCTTGTAATGTAAGAAGCATTTTCGCTAAGCAAGAAAACTGCCGCAGCCGCAATTTCTTCCGGTCTTCCCATACGCTTCATAGGAATTGTGCTAAGCATAATTTCTTTTGCCTCAGGAATAATGTTTGCTGTCATTTCTGTTTCAATTGCGCCAGGAGCAATTACATTACAAGTAACGTTTCTTCCGGCAAGTTCAACGGCCAAAGCTTTTGTTGCGCCAATAATTCCTGCCTTAGAAGCAGAATAATTTGTCTGTCCGCGGTTTCCAATAATTCCACTTACAGAAGCCATTGTAATAATACGTCCGCCACGTTTATTTTTACGGCTTGCCATAGTCATTACAAGCGGTTTAAGGACATTGTAAAAGCTATCAAGATTTGTATGAATTACTTTATCCCAATCGCTGTCTTCCAAACCAACAAAAGTATTATCGCGGGTAATTCCGGCGTTATTAATAACTCCCCAAAGAATTTCACCATTTTCTGCAAGTTTTGCAACAAGCGCGTCAAGTTTATTCTTGCAATCTTCTCTGTCAGAAACATTAAACTGAATCAATTCACCATTGCCGCCGACAGCTTTAATTTCTGCCAAAGTTTCTTCTGCTTTGCTTTGACTTCCATTGTAATGACAAATAACATAATATCCGGCTTTTGCCGCTTCCACTGCGCACGCTCTTCCAATTCCGCCGGAAGCACCAGTTACTAAAACTTTCTTATTTTCGTTCATATTTCCTCTCTTAGTCTATTTATTTTCAAAACCTAAGTTTTGTATTATTTCGCAAACATTCCAGCCATATCTTCTGTTTCCATTACAGTTATTTTTGCAGTCGCCGCAGGTTCTGAATCACCAACATTTGCAAACAAAGAACACAAATAACGGTAAGTATGCGTTTCCTCATCTCTAAAGTCTTCTGCAATTTTCATTTGGCAAGTTGTACCATCCTTTAGAAAACCTACAGAAGCCTTAAAATCCACAACACTTAAAATCATTCCGGGAAGAGGAGTTCTTCCTTTTATTTTATTTGTAATTCCTGTTAAAGCAGAAATTCCTTGCGCCATAAGTTCAAATCCAGCCCAAGTAGGAACTCCGCCAAACTCTTCTTCGTAAAAAATACAATTTTTTGTAATGTCATATTCGCTGGTAATTGTATGTTTTTCCACATCATGCTGAGTAACGCGACTAAGCAAAAACATTTTTCCTTTGTGCGGAAGATAATTTATCAATTCATCATGTTCTATCCGCTGTGCAACATTTTTTGGTTCTACATTTGCCATTTACTTTATTCCCCTATTCCAATAACAAGACTTGAATTTGCTCCACCAAATGCAAAAGAATTGCTCAAGCAAATTTTTACTCTTCTATTAATTTTATTATTTGTTTTATCAATAATATTCAGCTCCGGCATTTCAGAATCCTGCTCTTTATCCCAAACCTGAACTGGAATCACTGCTGAATCAGAATTGCTATTCACAATGGCAGCATAGCATATAGCCGCTTCCAACGCTCCAGCCGCGCCCAACGTATGCCCGGTAACCGGTTTTGTAGTACTTGCAGCCACCTTATAAGAACCAAAAACAGAATCAACCGCTTTTGCCTCCATGCTGTCATTATACTTTGTTCCTGTTCCGTGCAAATTTAAGTAATCAACATCTTTTGGTTCTATTCCAGCAGATTTTAACGCACTTTCCATTGCGCGCCTTGCTCCGTCGCCAGAAGGATCCGGACTTGTCATATGATACGCATCCGAACTTTCGCCATAACCCAAAAGCTGAACGGCTGGTGCTTCTTCCGGCAAATCTTTTGTAAGAACAAAAAAAGCACCCGCTTCTCCAAGTGTAATTCCGTGTCGGTTTTTACTATACGGATTCGTTATTCCGGAATCAACCGCTTCCAAAGAATCAAATCCCATCAAAACTGTATCGCTGGCAATATCAATTCCACCGGCAACAACCGCATCCGCAATTCCTGCGCGAATAAGTTCCGCCGCTTTTATTATTGCACCGGCACTAGAAGAACATGCAGTTTCAAAAGCAAGCGCAGGACCTTTCAGTCCGTATTTTTCGCTAATAAAAGTTGCAACGTAATCTGCCGACTGAATTTCCAGCGAATAATTTTTATCAAATTCTCCATTTTCAAAATATTTGCGATGCCCCGCAATGGAAAATTCCGTTCCGTTATCGCAAGAACCAACGCAAACCGCCACTTTTTTTTCGCCATATTTATTTTTTGCCGCAAAAATTTCCTTTTCAAGTTGCAAAAGCGTCTGTTCTTCAATTTGCATAATCCGCATTTTGTAGCGAGCACTCGTTTCTTTTAACAAATCATCTTGTATCCGCGCTGCAAAAAATTCTTTGCCATTCAACGCTTTTACACGTCTTATTCCGTTTTGATTACCACAAGTAACATTTTCCCAAAGTTCAGTAATTCCGTTACCTGCTGCACAAAAAACTGCCGGCTTTGAAAAATAAACAGGAATCATTCAACCTCCTGCAAAACATATTCATAACCACGCAATTTATTTTTTATAACAATATTTTTTCCAGATTTACTTATTTCTTCAATTAAAAATGGACCATTAAAAATTTTTCTAGTTTCAGTGCCATTGTTTTCATCATTTGCAGATTCAACCGTCATCTTCATTTTTATTGATTTTAACAGTTTTTGAATCGAATTTACTTTATAATAAGCAAACTGCAAATCTGCAACAATATATTCAGCTTTTAAATTTGCAGGAAAAATTGGAGAATCAAAAGAAACATTCATTCCGTCGTAAGAAAGAGTTCCCATTCCTGTTCCAAAATCATTGAACATAGAAAGAAAAATTCCTTCCTTATCTGCTTTTAAATAAGCAAGGAAAGCCATTGTGTTTCCACCAAAATTCGCTGTAAGAAGTTGCTGGCAATCTACAGCAGTTTAAATTTCAGAAGGAGGAAGAAGATACAATTTTTTTATGTTGGTAATATAAATCGGCGCAATATTTGATTCGCTGATTATTTTTGTACTAGTACAGCCTGAAAAAAACATCAGAACTGAAAAAAGCAACAAAAATACCCTTACAAAATGACATTTTTTCATATTTTGTAAGGGTATTGTAAATTTTATAGTCTATTTAGTCAAATGATGTTTTACAATTCTGCTCTTGTATAAAAAAGCGTTGAAACATAGGCTGTTGTAAGACCAATAAAGATTGAAAGACCAATCATATGAACCGGCACAAATTTGCTTAATGCAAGAGCGCCAAAACTTACTGCACTTGTTATAAATGAAAGCAAAATCGCAAACGGTTCCAACCTTGCGTTTTGAACTTCATCTTTGCGCTTTTCATTTTCAATCATATAAATTACGTAATCCAATCCAAGTCCAAACACAAGAATCATTCCCGTAATGGAGAAGAATTCAAAATATATTCCGAACAGCGCAAAAATCGCCGATGTACACAAAACAATAAGAAGCGGTACGGAAACAATCTTTGCAGTTTGTTTAAGTGAATAAAAACGTTTTAGAATTATGAACAAAACAATATAAACAACAACAAAAAGTTTCAAAATCATATCAGAAAGTCTGTCCAAATCTGCATTCATAGAACGAATTTTACTGATGAAGAATATATTTTCACCATCTGCAAGCGCTTTGTAACCGTCGTAATCAAGAACACTTACCGGCAACACAACTGAATAATACTTTCCCTCTATTTCGCCAAGCCAAGCAGAAGAAACAGCGCTCTCTAAATATTCCGGTACGTTTTTGCCAATTTCTATAAAATCATTTTCTCCAGCTTTAAAATCTTCTGCAAGTTTTTTTGCATAAGAACTGTCGTAACCAAGAGCTTCGTATTGCTCTGCCGCTAACGGCAAAAGTTTTTCCACTGCCTTGCGGGATTTTTTCTGCATCTCAATAGAAGGAATATAACTTGTTATGCTGACAAAGCCACCTTTTTCTTTTCCTTCATTCATTTTTTTCAAAGCAGCCGTAACTTTTTCTTCATTCTGCAAAGTTTCTTCTACTGTAGAACCGCTGATTATAAACCAACCGCTCGGGCTGTACTGCAAAACTTTAGAAGCTTCTATTTCATCAGTCATTTCACGGCCTTCTTTTTTATAAAGTCGCGAAAGATCATTTTCGATTTTTACATTTTTACGGCAAATAATCAAAGTTCCAATAGAAAAAACAAACATCAATGTTATAACTGTTCTTCCTACAATTTTTCTATTATACCACTTTGGAGTTTCAAACATTTTAAGAAGTTTTATATCCCGCTTGTCCTGAGGAACTTTTATAAACGGATAAATACAAATTACCGTCAAGAAAGAAGAAATAATTCCTATCATGCTGAACACTGACATTTGTTTTAGCAAATTAAACGGTGTAAAACAAAGAATAAAATAGCAGATCATCGTAGAAAAGACAGAAAGCGTTAAACCTTTTATCAAATGATTTCTAACCTGATAACCTTTATGACAGGCAAGATTTCCCTTCCAGTTTATAAAATAATGAAGACTATAATCTATGCACGAACCAATGAGCGAAGTTCCAAAAACAAGCGTAAGAATGTGCATTTTGCCGAAAATTGCCAACGTGCCAATAATCGCCATCAAACTGCACCAAAGAATTGATCCGATACTGAACAAAATCGGAGAAGGTCTCTTAAAAATCAGCAAAAGAATTATCAAAACAACTGCCATTGAAATTGTTGAAATTGTTGAAATTTCTTTAGTTGCATTTGAAGAGCTTTTATAGCTATGGAATGGTGTTCCAGAATAAATAAAGCGGGTTTCGCCATCTTCCAGCGGATCGCAAACCTGATGAATTTGCAGAACCGCATTTTCCTTGCTTGCCAGCGCAGCACCTTCCTTGCTTAAAACTCCGCGAACCATTACGTACCAGCGGCCATCAACATTACTTGCAAGAACTTCGTCTTTCAAAGACATTTTTGTTCCGCTTTTCTGCAACTTATCCAAAAAATCCAAAATATCATGTTCAGCGAGCATAAATGGATCTGATTCAAGATTTTCAAGAGATGTTACGGTAAACGCACCATACGCTTTGGAAAGCGCTTCTTGTGCAAAACTCTCCGGACCGCCTTCTGAATTTAGCAAATCTATAGTTTCAGAATCAAGCAAATTGCATTTATATTTGTTAATATACTCAACAATCTGTCCAAAAGAACTTGTATCCTGATAAAGAGAAACAGACTTGAACCTATTGCTTCCGTTCAACTGATTATAAACATTTTCCGCAACTTCTTTTGCTTTGCCAAAATCAGGATTAGAAACAAGAATAAAAACGTTTTGTGCAGTAACTTCTGTAAGTTTTTCATCAGCGGCTTCAAGAGCTTTTCCAAGCTCCGGCTTTGGAAGCATATTAAAAAGATCTGCATCAATATTTATTTTCTTTTGAACAGAAATCATTGCGCAAAAACCCGCAATTATAACTGCGTGAAAAATAAGCCAAATTTTAAAAAAAGTTTTATTTTGAAGAGAAGTAAGATTTTTCATCAGCTGTTAATTCCTTTGGGTATTTTTGATCTGTAAAAGTATAAGTAATTGAATCGCCAGTTGCTTCTGACATTACAATTTTATTCAAATCTGCAAATGATTCCGATGCCGTTCCGCTTATTGTAAGCGATTTTAATATTTTCTGAACAACTGCATCTTTTGGAGCAAGAATAGCCTTCCATTCTGAACCCGACTTAGAAAATTCAATATTAAAATTTTCTTGAAGAACAGCAGCATCGCCGCCGAACATAGCACTTAAAGTTGAAGAAATGCTTGTAAAAATCTGATTAGAAGAAGCATCAATTACAGTTTCTTTTCCATTCGCAAGAGTTTGCTTTACACTTTTCATGCCTACAACCATCGTTGACGGAAAAGGTTTTTCTGTTTTCCACATAATTCCATCCAAGCTGAAAATAAATTTCCCACTTGATTTCATAGAACGATTAACAGCAGAAATTGTTTTTATTTGACTAAAATTTCCTGTCATATTCGGATGTTCGGCAAGCTTCGAGCAAATCGAATCAAAACCGTTCGTTCCAGCCGAAAACGCTGAAAACGTAAAACACAGTGCTGAAACAACAGCAATTAATGTTTTTTTCATTTTTTACTTTCCTCTTTTAATATTTTTTCAACTCTCTGTATAAACCAAGGTGTACATTCAAAACAAGATTCTTTCGTAACCAAATTAATAGCCATTTGCGTAGATTCTGCTTTTGTGCAAAGTTCACCTTTGTCATTATAAATTTCATATTTGATTTTTATGCAATTTTCATACTCTGTAAGATAGGTTTTTACAGTTGCCTTATCACCAAAATACAAAGATCGCACATATTTCAAATTAATGGAAGTTACAGGATATGCAAAGCCTTCCTTAACCATTTCTTTATATCCGTAACCTATTTTGTCCAGAAGAGCGCAACGGGCAACTTCCATATACTTTACGTAATTTCCGTGCCAAACAACATTCATTGCATCAACATCAAAAAATTCCGCAGAAATTACAGTTTCATTCGTCACAAATGCAGCTATTTTTCTATTTTTCATTTTGCAACCTCTTCATTCAATTTCCAAAAATTATAGAAGTTATACCCACAAGGCGAACCGGTGCAGCCTTGTGCCTCTGGCACATTTTTTCCAATAATCATTTCGCAACTTCTTCATTCAATTTCCAAAAATTATAGAAGTTATACCACTGATAAGGAAACCTTATACAATATTTTTCTAATTTACCAATAAACTCATCGCAAAGTTCATTAATTTTTTTATCACGTTCAGTTCTGGCACAATTAAAATCAATTTTTGACTTTTCTACAAATATATTATATTTTGGACTAATCGTGGCAATTTTTGTTCGCAAACCAAAAACAAAATAAGTAGGAACTTTCAGCAAAGCCGCAAGAACAAAAACTCCATACGGAAAATCCGCTTCTTTTCCCAAAAACTTTTTCCTAAGAATTCTGTTTCTTGCCCTCGCGCTAGTCCTGTCACCAGTAATAACGACTAAACCGCCCTTTTCAATTTCTTCCTGCATTTGCAGCATTGTATCCGGCGAAATCTCACCCGGATCAATAACCTGAAAACCCATATTCGGATTAATTTCCTGCAAAGTTCTATTAAATTGCTCAGTCGACTTTAATTCCATTACAACTGTAACAGGAACTTTCCGCTTAACACCATTTTCTCCACGACTGGAAAGACTTCTCAAAAGTTCAATATTTCCCAAATGCGAACCGATTAAAAGCGCACCTTTATTTTCTTCAAGCTGATTCTGCAAAGTCTTCAAATCATCATTGTGCAGAACAAGTTCATTATAATGATAATTTCCAATCCAGCCTTCCATTTTTTCCATAACGCACAAGGTGAAGGAAAGAATTTGCTTAAAAACACTTATTTTTTTCGGAATTTGTCCGTCTGTATATTCCCTTAACTGAATTTGATACAATTTACATTCATCTCGTCCGCGCTTTGAAAAAACATAATAAAAAAATGCAATTGGATAAATCAGAACAAAAATAACACTTTTCGGAAAATGTTGCATCAATGAAAATAAAAACAAAAGAGGTCTGTTTGAAGAAATAACCTCTTTTTCATCAGCCCAATGCAAAAGTTTTTCAGATTCTTTAATTGATTCAATTCTTTTATTTTTCACATTTTCTCCGTTGAATTTTCCCAACAAAAAGCAAAGGAATTCTAAAAATCATTCCAATACAAAGCCTAGTATAGGTTCCTGCAATATGCAAATTATCACGAACCATTCTAAAATTAGAAACCCCATCTTTTGGATAACTTACCTTTACAGATTCAGAAATTACAGGAACACCTTTCCAACTTAAATGCACTAAAATATCAATATCATATCCCATTCTTGAATCAATAATCGCGTGATGTTTCAAACATTCATAATAAGGTTCAACCGGGTAGATTCTAAAACCAATCAAAGCGTCTTTTATTGAAAAATCCCAAGACACTATGTGAACCCAAAAATTTGCAATCTTTCTGCCGTTCACCCGCTTAGCCGGAGCATCTTTGCTATATTCCGGATATCCGCAAATAACAGCCTGCGGGTTTTCTTCAGAAAGTTCTAAAAAACGCCTTATCCGCGCCGCATCATGCTGCCCGTCAGAATCAATCTGAAGAATATGTGTTATTCCCATTTGATGCGCTTTTAGAACGCCATCGCACATCGCCTTGCCTTTGCCGCCATTTTTTTTGCGCAAAACAACAGTTACAAGACTATATTTTTTTTCAACTTCAAAAATAAATTTTTTATTCTTTTCGTCATTTCCGTCATCAACAACAATAATCGGAAAATTATATGCGCAAAGATTTTTTACAACCTCTTCAAGAGTAGAACCGTGATTATAAACTGGAACAACAAATCCGTATTTCATTAAAAAATCCGTCAATGTAAAAGACCACCAAAGAATTCAACCGCTTGCATTCAGAACACAACCGCATAACAACCAATTTGTGTGATTTCGAAAATCTTAATCACCAAAATTCAATTATTCAGGAATAACGCTAAAAGAACCAGAAGAATAAACGTGCTCTGCATCATTCAAATCTGCCATATTAAAACTTACAGAACCTTTTTCAACCTTGTGTTCAAGTTCAAGTTTTATTTTTGAATTTGGAAGAATCGGCGCAGAAAATTTTATTCTCTTAATATGCGGAATATAACGTTGAGTTCCAAAATATTTGCGCGAAAATCTAGTTATAATTTCAAACTGAGCAACAGCCGGCAAAAGTTTAAATTCAGGAAAATGTCCGTCAAAAAAATCGCTTGTTTCCGGAATCAAAAATTCCAAAACAATTTTATTTTCTGAAGTTTCCAAGATTTTTTCATTTTCTACACCATGAGAATTAACCATTTTTCCTCCGCAATACAATCAAAATTCATAAAACTTTAAGTCAAAGCACTAAAAAATTATCAGTACTATTCTTTAAACAACGCTATAATTTCATCCTTATGTTTTTTTCCCTGAACATCAACAGGAAGCGAATCTAAAAAACGCCATTTCTTAGGAATTACAACGTTTTCAAAAAACTGTAGCAAATAATCGTGAAAATATCTATTAATAAGATATTTTTCCGTACTTTCAAACTTCTTTTTTCCTTCGCCATTCAAAACAACCGCCGCAGCCAAATACTGCCGAACATCATTTTGCAAAGCCACAACTTTTACATCACTAACAAGTCCGGACTGCGTTATGCGGCTTTCAACCTCCGGCAAACTTATCCGCTTTTCTTCAATTTTTACAATTGAATCCGCACGCCCTTTGAGCAAGAATTTGCCATCATCAAAAATTTCCGCCAAATCCGCAGTAGCAAAACCTTCCGGATTTTTTATATAAGGCGAAATTATACGCAAACAACCATCGTCGCCAAGCCAAATTTTCGCATTGTCAAAAGGTGTAAATCGCAATCCGTCTTTTGACTGCTGGCGATAAGCAATTCCGCTGGTTTCTGTTGAGCCGTAAACTTCCAAAGGGCAAAAACCGAACACTTTTTCCGTTTTTTCAGCAAGTTCTTCAGAACAAGCGCCCCCGCTCGTAAAAATCCAAGTATCTTTTAACGCAAGTTTTTCTTCTATTTCTACAGTTCGCTTTAAAAATGCCGGAGTTGCAATAATTATATATTTCTCATCAGTCAAAGTTTCAAATTCTTCAGGAAATTCTATCCGCTTTCTACGGAACGGAACTCCAAGAGTAAAAGGCAAACTCATTCCGAATAAAAACCCGTAAATATGATGCTGACTTACTGTTGTAACAAGTTTTCGCGCAACAACTTCTTTTCCCCATTTTGAAATTATGAACGCATTATCCTCTTCAAATTCTTTCATTCTCTGCGGAACAGCTTTCGGCTTTCCTGTAGAACCGGAAGTGAACATTAAAATCCGGGTTTCTTCCGATTTTACTTCAGGAACAGCTCTAAAATAATTTTCTTCCGGAATTACAGACTCTTCAATTATTTTCTGAATAGAAGTTGAATCCGGCGCATTCTGATCTGTTAAAAAACCGCAATTTTCAGTGCGAATATCTTTAATGTAACTTTCAGAAATATTTTGCGTAAGCAAAATACGTTTTTTACATTGCAAAAGAGCCACGAACGTGCATAAAAAATACCAGTAATCTTCGCAATGCAAAATCCAATCGTCTTCCGACTTTTCAGAAATAAATTTCCGCATTTTTGCAGAATCGATTAAAAAATCTTTCCAAGTTTTATATTTTTTCTTTGTCCAAGTATCTTCATAGCAAAGAATATGTTCGTCCTTTCGCGAATCCGATTTGAATTTTGTAAAAGAAAACGCCTTTATCATTTTGTTATTCACCATTTTTCGCACCACAAATTCCACTGCAAAAAGCAAGCCCATAAGAACATAAGAAATTCCGCCGTTATAAACTGACCAAATTTTATCGTTCAATGCATCATTTCCAAAATCATGCAGCGCAGTAAACACAGAAATGCTTCCATTAAGAACAAAAAACACGCACCAAACAACAGTAACTTTTTTACAATAATCATCCACCTGTCGTTCAAAAGACGAACCTTTCAAGGTTTTATCGCCAAGACACGCAAATCTAAAAATAATATTCGGCTTAAAAACCAGCGAAGAGCCAAAAACAAAAAGCATCGTCGCGCTAACCGAAACCGAATACAATTTCAGAAAAACTTTTTCGTTAAAAACAAAGCAAAGAATTCCTGCCAATAAAAAAAGCGCCGAACTAAGCATTGGCCGCCAGTCTAGCGCTTTTCTTTCAGATTTTTCACCAGATTTTCGGCTGCCAGTCGCACTCAAAAAGAATGCGCAAGCCAAGGCAACCACACAAAGCGACAAAACTCTAACCGGCAACTTGAATACAACCAACATTGTAAACACAAGAACCGGATAAATCGCCGCAACTATGTAAAAAAGAACCTTCAGAAAGTTTTTCATTAGCCCATATATGGAACAAGAGCGTCCACAACATCCTGAACAGTTTTTACTGTTTTGAAAATTGCAGGATCAAACTTTGTGCCAGCAGGCATAAATTCCTTCATTTTCTGAATCAAATCAATTGAATCAATTGAATCAAGTTCCAAATCATCAAACAATGTTGCTTCAGGTGTAATAGAAGCTTCATCAATTTCAAATTCTGATACAAGAATTCCCTTCAACTTTTCAAAAATTTCATCTTTTGACATAAATTAACCCCTTCTTGCCTGAGTAATATATTCAGCCAATGCATCTACAGATGCAAAATGCCTCTTATTATCTGCACTTTCGCTAGAAAATTTTACACCAAAATGTTTTTTTAGACCAACACCAAGTTCAAGCGCATCAATCGAATCAAGCCCCAATCCTTCGCCAAACAATGGTTCCGAATCAACAATATTTTCAGGTTTTACATCTTCAAGCTGAAGCGTAGAAATAATTACTTCTTTAATTTCTTTTTTAAGTTCGTCCACAATATGACCCACTTTGAATTGATTCTTACATTGTATAAAACTAAATAGAAAAAATCAACAGAGTTTTATAATACAAAAGGGGAAAGACTTCCCCTCGCTTCAAACCTGCCGGTTTTCCGCTACCCCTTCCGACACAGCGCCTGGCTTCGCGGCGGATTTTTTTTTAATTACGCTTTATCTCTGTTTGTTACATATAAAGTGTCATTTTTATCAACAGCAGCATAAAGAACATTTTCCATTTTGTCCGTCAAACGCTTTGCCGCAATAGTTTCAGAAAGCGGAATGTATTCATCAATCTTAATTTCCGGAAGAAGTGAAAAATCGTAAGCATATTTTTCTGTATGATTATAAGACCAAACAGGATCGTACTTACCAAGACCATATTTATCATTTCCGCCAACAAGAACAGGCTGAACACCCGCTTTTGAATAATATGCGATTCTGGCCGCACCTTTTTTGTAAGGATTTTTCCCATGACGTGGAGTTCTTGTTCCTTCCGGAAAAATAATCACATTATTTCCTTCATCCAAAGTCTGTTTGCAAAGCTGGCACAATTCATCAAAATCAAGAGAATTTACAATGTAACACTGCTTAATTACGCCGGCAAGAACAGTTTTTGTTAAACCGCCACGGACAATGCAATTCGCATTCGGAACAAGCGACATAATAAAAACAAAATCCAACATCGACGGATGATTTGCAATAATCACTTTTCCGTGAATATTCCTGAATGCGTTTTTATCGTCAACTTTTAGGGTAATAACCCTTGTTGCGCGCATAAAATTAACAAAAAATCTAAAAGACGCAGAAACAAACGCCCTTGCCTTTATTTGAAATTTATGCTTGTTGTGTTCAAAAACACGAATCCAAGGAAACACAAAAATTGCTAAAAAAATGCTCCCCAATCCAAAGAAAGCGTAAAAAAACAGTTTCATAAACGCTCTGTAAGTGTATAAAAACCAATTTTTTACAGGAGGCAACTCTTTATGATTATATTTTTGTTCAATTTCTTCTTTAGTTTCTTTTGACATTTTATTTTTCCGAAATTTCTAAAAATCTATTTATAAACTCCGCAGGATCCTTTGCAAATTCACCCGCATCATCTACAGACACAAATTTATTTTGTTTTGTTGCGCCCAAAATACAGGCAAACGCCATTCCAAAATTATTCTCTGGCTGCAATCCTTCGTAACAATCCGGAACATATTCATCTGCATAAACAAAAATTATATTTTGTTCGCTCCCAGAAAGAACCGGCGATGCGGCGCCCAAAAAAGCAGCGGCAAAATCCTGCTTTGAAGGATAAATTACAGAATAGCCGGCTTTTAATTTCAGGCAAAGAGAAGCGGCTGCAATCGGAGTATTGAACACAGAAAGACTGAATCCTGCCGGAAGAATTTCCGAATCTTCAATAATTCCCTTGTTGATTGAAAATTCTCGTTCAATTTCTCCTCGAAACGAAACAAAAACCAGCTTAAAATCTTTTGCCTCTGGAACTTCCTCTATCAAATCGTGCACAACCTGAATTGTCATCCGCGTAATCTGACTTAATCGTCTTTTAAAAAGCGGATCGGCAAAGTCCAACTTCGGCTTTTCCTTAGGATTTTCAAGAGGCGCTTTCCATATTTTTAAATTTGAAAGATACAGATTATTCATAAGATTTTATTCCCGCAGATTTTGCAGATGCACGCTGATAAAATTCCAGGTGGTTAAGAGAACCTCGAAACCTCGCCATTTCAAAAGTCTCAATAACCAACATTGCGCCTGACGGTTGTTAAACAACGTCAAAACACGCAATAACGGCAAAGCAATTTATAATTCCTAATTCAACATTATTAATTATATTTTCCTAAACACTAAAAGCGAATAGGCGTTGCTTCCCAAATTATGATGCGCAGTCTTAAGTTCAAACCCTGCATCGCGGATTGCATTCACAAGCTCTTCATAGCGGTACATCTTGCTGTTTCCGTTTGCAATACAAGTAAAGTAGAGCGAAGTTGCCTGCAACGAATACGAACTTGCTTCAAAATGCTGCTTGTCCCAAAGCGGTTCAAGAACGTAAACATTCGTATTTTCAGTTGCCGCCTCGTAAACTTTTTTAAGGATTTTAGTAATTTGATGCAAACTAAAGCAATCCAAAAACTGACTCATCCAAACAGCATCCGGCGCACTCGGAAGTTTTGTACTTTCCGCAAGGATATTTCCGGTGCAAAATCCTATTCTATCCGAAAAACCGGCGGCTTTTGCATTTTTCTCCGCAACAGCAGTTTGTCCCGGCAAATCAACAATTGTCATTCTTACGTCCGGATTGTAATTACAGCAGGCAATCGACCATTTTGCAGTGTTTCCACCAATATCAACAATTGATTTCGGTTTTTCCGCAAAAACAATCGGCAACGCCTCCGGAAAAGCAATATCGCTATAAAAATGATCAAAATCAAACCAAGATTTCTTTGCTTTTTCCGGCAATGTCGAAAGAGCTTCGTAAACCGTTGTCCATTTTTCACCAAAAACCTTCAAACCTTCAGGCTTTCCGTTCAAAATCGACTCTTTCAAGTTCCATGCGCCTTCATAGCAAATGTCGTTTGTAAACCAAAAATTCACTTTTGTTAAATCATCTTCCAAAAGCATCCAGCCGATTTTTCCAAGCGTGAACTTTTCATTTTCATCAGAACCAGGAACAGAATCTTTTGAAAGTTTTATAACGTTCATGCCAAGCGCCATTTCGCAAAGCACACCAACGCCATACTCACTGATTTTTGTTTTTTCAGAAAGCGAGTTTTTTGTTATTCCTTCATCTCCCGCATTTTCTATTTCGGAAAGAAGTCCCGTTTCAATCATTGTACGGATTGCCTGAAAACTTAACGGCGCAAAAGCTATTTTTTGCGCTTCAAATTTTGCATCAACCGCACGAATATTGTCTTTTTTAAACTTTTCGTAATCAAAAAAAGAAGAATCCATAAACAAAAACTTAACTTAATAATTATTTATTTGCAAGATATCAAATATCTGAAACACAACTCAAATTTTGCGGCATATATTTTAGTTTTCCCTTTAATTGACAGTTAATCGTATAAAATGTACTATTTCAGTTACTAATATCTATCTCTTTTGGAGTAAAAATCAATGGCTACAAAGTATGTTTACTTTTTTGGTAACGGCGACGCAGATGGCGATGAATCAATGCGCGCTGAACTTGGTGGAAAAGGTGCTAACCTTGCACAGATGGCAAAAGCTCCTTTAAGCCTTCCTGTTCCTGCAGGATTTACAATCACAACTGACGTTTGTCAGGAATACTACAAATTGAACCGCAACTATCCTGAAGGTTTGGACAAACAGGTTGAAGAATACCTCGCTAAACTTGAATCAGTTATGGGCAAAAAACTTGGTGACGAAGATGATCCATTGCTCGTTTCTGTTCGTTCTGGTGCAGCAATTTCTATGCCTGGTATGATGGACACAATTTTGAATTTGGGTCTTAACGATAAGGCTGTTCTTGGTCTTGCTAAAAAAACTGGCAACGAACGATTTGCATGGGATGCTTACCGTCGCTTTATCCAGATGTACGGTGATGTTGCTATGGGCGTTGATCACGACAATTTCGAAGCAATCATTGACGAAGTAAAAGAAAAAGCTGGCGTAAAAGAAGATACAGAACTTTCAACAGAAAACTTAAAAGAAATTGTTGCTAAATACAAGGAAATGTACAAAGCAGCAAACACAGAACGAAAACCAGCAGGCGAAGAATTCCCTCAGGATGCTAAAAAACAGATGTGGGGTGCTATCGGAGCTGTATTCGGTTCTTGGATGAACCCACGCGCTATCAAATACCGCAAATTGAACAACATCAAAGAAGGTGCTCTTAAGGGTACAGCCGTAACAGTTATGGCAATGGTATTCGGAAACAAGGGCGAAACATCTGGAACTGGTGTTTGCTTCAGCCGCGATCCTTCTACTGGTGAAAACGTATTCATGGGTGAATACCTTATGAACGCTCAGGGAGAAGACGTTGTTGCTGGTATCCGAACTCCACAGAAACTTTCTCAGCTTGAACAGACAAACAAAGCTATTTACGATGAACTTTGCCAGATCCGCGAACGTCTTGAAAAACACTATCACGACATGCAGGATATGGAATTCACTGTTGAAGAAGGAAAACTCTTCATGCTTCAGTGCCGCAACGGTAAAAGAACTGGTGCCGCTGCAGTTCGCATGGCTGTAGAAATGGTTGGCGAAGGTCTTATCGATAAAGAAACAGCTCTTCTTCGCGTAGAACCAGAACAGTTGAACCAGTTGCTTCTTCCACAGTTGGATAAAGAAGCTGTTAAGAAAGCAACAGAAATTGCAAGCGGTTTGAACGCATCTCCTGGAGCAGGATGCGGACAGATTGTATTTACAGCAGACGAAGCTGAAGAATGGGCAAAAGCTGGAAAGAAAGTTCTTCTCGTAAGAAAAGAAACTTCTCCGGATGACATTGCTGGTATGGCAGTTGCTCAGGGTATTTTGACTTCAACTGGTGGACGAACAAGCCACGCAGCCGTAGTTGCTCGCGGTATGGGAACTCCTTGTGTTTGCGGTTGTGCAGATGTTAAATTCGTTGGAGACAAAATCAACGTAAACGGAAAAACATACAAAAAAGGCGACTTCCTTACAATCGATGGAGCTACAGGAAAAGTTTATGAAGGTCAGGTTGCTGTAAAACCAGCTGATATTTCTGGAAACCTTGAAACATTCTTAAGCTGGGCAGATGAAGTTCGCAACAATTCTGTAAGAACAACAGCTTCTGGCAAAACAGTAAAAGGCTTCAACGTTCTTGCTAACGGTGATACACCTAAAAATGCACAGGATGCATTCCGCTTTGGTGCTATGGGAATTGGCCTTTGCCGCACAGAACACATGTTCTTTGACGAACCAAAACTTACAGCATTCCAGAAAATGATTATTTCTGATTCAACAGAAGCTCGCGTTGCTAACTTGGAAAAGATTCTTCCATACCAGCAGAAAGACTTCTACGAAATCATCAAAACTATGGAAGGTCGCCCGGTTACAATCCGCTTGTTGGATCCACCGCTTAACGAATTCATCCAGGCTGAAGATGAAAAAGCTTTGAAAGCTCTTGCTAAAAAACTTGGTATTAACAAAAAAGACCTTGCTGTTAAAGTTGCTGCTCTTGATGAACACAACCCTATGCTTGGACACCGCGGATGCCGTCTTGCAATCACTTATCCGGAAATCTACGAAATGCAGGTTGAAGCAATTGCTCGCGCAACAGCACAGTTGGAAAAAGAAGGTGCAAAACATGACGTTCGCATTATGATTCCAAACGTTGTAACTTACCGAGAAGTTGAACAGATTCGCGAACAGGCAGAAGCTGTAATTGCAAAAGTAAACGCAGAAGTTGGAACAAAACTTACATTCCAGATTGGTTCTATGGTTGAATTCCCAAGAACTGCTCTTTCTGCTGACAAAGTTGCAAAATTTGCAGACTTCTTCTCATTCGGTTCTAACGACCTTACACAGACTACATTCGGTTTCAGCCGCGATGACTATGGTAAGTTCATCAACTCTTACCTTGATCAGAGAATCTTGGAAGACGATCCGTTTGCTACATTGGACGCAGATGGTCCTGGTGCATTGATGGAAATCGCAGAAGCTAAGGGACGCAGCGAAAAGGCTGACCTTCACCTTGGAATCTGTGGTGAACACGGTGGTGACCCAGCTTCTATCGCATTGTGCTACAAACTTGGATTGAACTACGTTTCTTGCTCACCATTCCGAGTTCCACTTGCACGTCTTGCTGGTGCACAGGCTGTAATCAAAGCTGCTAAAGCAAAATAAATGCATATAATTGAGCAATAAGTAGCAATTGCTACGATGCGCTCAATCTTGTAGCAATGCTATAAAAAAAGGCTGCTCTTATAAGAGCAGCCTTTTTTTTGTCTAAAATCAGATTTCAACTGCCGCAAAATTGCGACAGCAGTTAAATATTTGCTAATCTTCTGCAAAGATTTTTTTAATCTGTTCTTTATAAATTTCAGTCAAACGATAACGCATTATTTCCTGTTTTGCAGAAAGTTCAACGCCAACTTCAAACGGTTTAGTAATCAAAGCGAATTTATTAATACGCTCAAACATTTTAAATCCGTTCTTAGAATTAATCAGAGAACTGATTTCGCCTTCATAAAGTTTTTGAATCGCATCTGAATTAATCAAATTTTCATAAGTGTCATACTGAATTCCATTTTCTGCCGCAAAATTCTTCACTTCATCTTCATCAACAAGAATCAATGCGCCAAGATAATGTTTATCCTGCCCAACAACTACGGCTTGGCGAATATAGCGCGACTCTGAAAGTTTCATTTCTATAGGAAGCGGTTCAACATTTTCTCCACCAAGAAGAACAATTGTATCCTTTTTTCGACCTTTCAAAACAAGTTCATCATGAATAGAAAGCATTCCTAAATCGCCAGTATCCAACCATCCGTCAACAGTCATTGTTTTCGCAGTCAAATCCGGACGCTTATAATATCCTTGCATTACTGTAGGACCTTTTATTTGAATAGCACCAAACTGACCACGTTTTAGCACAAATCCATCTTCCGGATCAACAATTCGGCATTTTACACCGCGAATCGGCGAGCCGACATTTCCAAATACCGGAGCCGCAATTGGTCGCACAGAAATAATCGGTGCTGTTTCGGTAAGACCATAACCTTCTACAATTTTTACGCCGATTGCCCAGAAAAATTCATCAAGAACCGGAGGATATGCACCGCCACCGGCAACACCAACGCGGAAATTAGTTCCAAGCATTGCTTTGATTTTTCTGAAAACAAGCAAATTTCCTAAAAATTTAAGAGGCCAAAGCAAAGTCCATGGAATAATAAATGCGAACCACCAAGCAACTGTATAATAGCGTGTAAAACAAACATTCTGATTAAACATTAAACGATGCATTCTGCTGTGAATAATTGCAACTTTTGTAAAAAATGTAAAAAGCGCATTTGTAATGCCGCCAGTTTTTCGCATTTTTCGCATTATACCATCGTAAACCGATTCAAAAACGCGCGGAACAGCCGGAAGAATTGTTGGATTTAATTTTTTCAAATCTGCAAGAAGAATACTTCCGATAGGTTTTGAGTAACACAAACTTCCACCCTGTATAAGAATTACATATTCAACTTCGCGTTCAAAAACATGCCAAACCGGAAGAACGAGCAAAGCTTTATCACCAGGATTCAATATAATTCGTTCTGGAATTTCATCAAGCTGAGCAAGGAAATTTCCGTGTGTAAGCATTACTCCTTTAGGAGTTCCTGTTGTTCCGGAAGTAAAAATAATACACGCAAGCTCAGAAGACTGCCCTTTTTCAAGTTCATTTTCCACTTCATCTTTATTTTCAATCCGGAACGTCTGACCCAATTTTAGCATTTCTGCAAATGAATAAATCTCGATATTTTTTTCTTTTGCTTCTTTTACAACTTCTTCTGAAGGTTCATCAAATACAATAATTTTTTGAACAAATTTAATTTTTTCCCAAATTGAAAGGATTTTTTTTACTTGCGCAGAATTTTCTGTAACAATATATTTTGCTTCTGTTATTGTAAAAATCGCTTCCAAATCAAGAATAGTTGCATCACAACCGCGTGGAACATCAACTGCTCCAATTGCCATAATTCCCATATCTGCCTGAAGCCATTCTTTGCGGTTGTCCGAAATAAGACCAACAAAATCACCGCGTTTTATTCCAAGAGAAAGCAATCCCGCACCAAAATCCAATGCATACTGAAAAAGATCTCTATACGTAACAGGCTCAAATTCTCCGTCTTTTCTGCGAGAATACTGGGCAACAACTTCCGGCCATTCAGCAGCAGATTTTCTTAATAATTTTGGTACAGTTTGTTCCATATTTTAACTCCATAATAACAATAGAAAGATTATAAAGTCAAAATCACGCTAAAGCAAGTAACTAGGGCTTTTACAAGGAAATAAAAAGTAGAAAAACAATTTTTTTTGCAATTCAATTTATAAAAATCGTTCAAATTTTTATAAATTGAAAATTTGCCAAATCAAATCACTGTGATATAATGGGAAAAATGAATTCAAACGATTTAATAAACTCTATAACGAAAAAAATTTATGAAAAATCTGAGCAAAACATCGTTTATTTAAGTTCATCTGAAAACTTAATGAAATCGTGCCACGAAATTGCAAGTTCAGAAACTATTGAAATAAATTTACGAAACAATTATTCTCCTTTAGCCCCATTCTTGAATATTTTAGCAAAGCAAAACATTTCCAACGAAATTCTGAGAACTTCTACTTACGGATTACAATACGACACTTTTCAAAGTTTTTTTAAGAACGGACTTCCAGACGAACGCAAAGATCCAATAATTATAGAAGAAATTGATTACGAAAAAATAAGAATTCGCAAAACAATCATAAACCTTTTGGAAAAATGTTTTACAGGAACAGCAATAATTTACAATGCACAGTTTATAAGCGATGACGCACTAAAAATCCTTGAACAGTTAGAAAATTCAAGCATCAAGGGAAAATTTTTATTCTGTTTCAATACTCTTGAATTTGATTCAATGTCTAATGCTCTAAAAAATTTCAATCAAAAAATCATAAAACAGGACAACTATTTTACTTTAAACAGTTTTGAAGATTTTTCCGCAGAAGATTTTAATTCACAAAAAGCCGACAACAATACTGATTTTTCAGAAATTTATAAACAACTTAAATCTTACAGACTTTTCCTTGATACAGAAAAAGCCTATTCTCTTGCAAAAGAAATAGACATCTCTGATATTCTTGTTAATGCAAATATAAACGAAGCCAGACTCATTTACATAGAAATGGGAATTATTTCTTTTTACAACGGCGATACCGATTTTGCAAGTTTCTATTTTAATAATATTCTTGAATCGCAAATCGAAGATGACGTCGAATGTTATGCATTGTATTTTCTTGCACAAGTTTCAACAAGAAAAAATATGAATTCCGTTGCATTAAAATATATTTCAAAAGCAATTTCCAAAGCAAAAAAATATGAAAACTCACAGATTTACGCATTGGCTGTAATGGAAGAATACATTATTACAGAGCGCAAAGATTCCCAATATTCAACAAAAAAATATTTCAATGCTTTAAATTTATTGGATCAAGCTGGTCTTGCAAATAATAAAATTTATACTTCACTTGTAATTCCATACGGAATTGTTTACGAAAAAACACTTCGCGACCAAATGGCAGTCCAAGTAGAAAAATCAAAAGATGATGCGGAAAAAATTGGAAATAAATTCGGACTTTCAATCGCATGCCATTGGATGGGAATTATAATGACCCACAATGGTCAAAAAGAAAAAGCGCATATTTGGTATAAGGAATCGTTCAAATTGCGCGAAGAAATCGGCGATTTTTCATCTTTAATAAAAGTCTTAAATGGCCTTTCTTACGAATATCTTGTTGATACAGAATATAAAGAATCTTACGACGTTATAAATAATGTACTTAACAATCTTTTAGAAAGTAAAGATTATCCGGAAATAATTATAACTTTTTTCAATCTTGCCAGAACCTGTTTTTATTCGCGAAACCTGAATATTGCATATAGTCTTATTCAAACAATTTTAAATTTGCTTTCTATATTTACAGTTTCTGATCTTGGAATAAATTCTTTCTTTCCGGAATACAATGACATAATTGCCTACAAAGCAATGTTAGACTTTTACAACGGCGAATTTACCCGCGCAAAAATGAATCTTCATAATATGATGAATAACAGAAAACCTTTTTCACCAATTGAAGAATTCATAAAATTCTTTCTTGCTGCATGCATAAATTTGGAAGAAGGCAACAAAGACGAAGCGATTAATATTTTTGAAAAATCTTTAAATAATTTTTTCCCGACTGGAATTACACAAGAACACCGACTTGTTTTTATGCTTTACGAATTCGCAAATTTTTTGGAGCAAAAAGGATTTCATAAAGAATCGGAAAAATATTTTTGCCGCGGATTAAAAATTGCAAAAGAAAAAAATCTTATAAATTTCACAAAGGGTAAAGATTCTATAACTTTGCAAGAATATATTGATGGCGTTGAAAAATTTGCGCCGTTAAAAATCAATCTTGAAGCACTTGAAGAAAAAGCAGAAAAAGAACGCCTTTTAAATCAACTGCATAAAAAATTACGCGACTCGCAATTTTTAAACAGACTTTCAACAAACCATGCAAATGATTTAAAAGACAAGCGTTTTGCAACAAATATTGCACTTTCTGTTTTTGATTATACAATGGCAGATGCAGTTTTTCTTGCAGAAAAAAAAGACAATCAGTGGAAACTTCTTGCGCAATCTTTGCGAGATAACATAGAAAATCCGACAGACTATGAATGGGAAAAACTTTCGGAGAGCAAAAATTTTCTTGAACTAAAGAAAAGCACAGAAAAAGACAGGCAAACAATTTACATCAATCTTTCCAAATTTGAATTTACAGGCGGAATGATTATTTTCCTTCAGAAAAATAATCAACTCAATCTGGAAGAACTTAATATCCTGAACATAGCCGCTTCCAATATTCAGGCGCAAATTGTAATGCTGAAACAAAACGAACACTTAGCTAAAATTTCTGCGACTGACCAACTTTCCATGCTGAACAACAGACGCGCTCTTCACGACCATCTTAACCTTGAAAGCGAAATGATAAGACGCTACGAAAAAAAGCGGAATATGTATATGCACGATGCAATTTCGTTCCTGGATTTGGATAACTTTAAATATTACAATGATACATTCGGACACGAAGCCGGCGACCTTTTAATTTCTTCGTTTGCAAAACTCCTTAAAGAGATTTATCGCAAAGTGGATTTTGTCGCGCGTTTTGGCGGAGATGAATTTGTTATTGTTCTTCCTAATACAAATTGCAAAGAGGCAGAAAGAGCAGCCGAACGTCTTTACGAAGGATTAGCGGCAAAAAAACATTTCATTCCGGAACTTGAAAAACTGTTGAATAAAAAACTGGATATTCCGGAAAACAGAAAACTTGGATTCAGTGTGGGAATTGCCGCAAATTCTGATGAAGATGATATTTCTGACCTTGATACAACTATGACAAACGCCGATAAAGCGTTATATTATTCTAAGCAGCACAAAAAAGGAACTGTTACAATTTGGTCTGAAATAAAGGACAAAATTGATGAAACAAATTTAATTGGCAAACCAAAAAGGTGATTATAAATGACCCGAAAAAATATTTCCCAAGAAAAAATCATCAATGCATTTTTATTCTGTTCATTTGATAAAAGTGCAGGTGCAACTTCTATGGCGGACATTGCAGAATATTTGGGAATAAAAAAGGCGTCGCTTTACAATCATTTTGAAAGCCGCGAAATAATGTACGAAAAAACACTGACTTATTGCAAACGCTCGCTTATGTCATTTGCATTTCTTCCTGAAAAATATATTACGCCAGACTTATTTGAAAAAAATAATGTTGAATCAATTTTTAATGCGCTTATAAAACGTTTTATTCAATTTTACGAAGTTGAACCGTTTTTTCAGATTTTTGCATTTGTGCACAGTGAAAAATATTTTAACAAAACTGCCTCTGAAATAGTTGATGAAGAACTTTTTTCCATTGAACTCGGTGTAAGCCAAATTATGTTGCGATATTGCGTTGAAAAAAAACTTGATTTAACTCCGGCAGAAATAGATTCCGCTGTAAAAATGTACAGTTCATTTCTTTTCCAGCAAATTGATTTATACATTATGCACAAAAAAGAAATTGTACGGCAAAATCCGGAATGCGGTGCGGGAAGCCTTTTCGCTTTGCCCACCGACGAAGACGCTGTGAATAAAATTTTTGCGCTTTCTGAAAATTATTTGAAACACATTTTTGCATAGCGGATATTCCGCCGCGAAGCCAGGCGCTTTGTACGAGGGGTAGGCGAAAACACAAAGTGGTTGAGCCGTAGGGCAGGCGCCCTCCTTTATGCTTTCTTATCTGCTCATATACACTTGACCCGACAATCTTTTTACATTTAAAATAAGTCTAATTTAGAGGTTTATATGATTTTTTCACCAACAGAAATTCAAGAAACAGTTAGTATGTTTATGAAACAAAAACTGGATATCCGATGTGTAACAATGGGTATTAATTTGCTCGACTGTGCAGACAGCGATGCAAAAAAATCCTGCACAAAAATTTACGATAAAATTATGAAAAAAGCAGGAAATCTTGTAAAAGTTGGTCAAGATATTGAAAAAGAATTCGGAGTTCCGATTATAAACAAACGAATTTCTGTAACTCCGATTGCTTTGGTTGCAGGCGCAAGCGGAGCGAAATCTTATGTTGAATATTGCAAAACCTTGGACAAAGCGGCAAAAGATTTGGGCGTGAACTTTCTTGGCGGATTTTCTGCCCTTGTTCAAAAAGGAATAACTCCATCTGACAGAATTCTAATAGAATCTATTCCAGAAGCTTTGGCGGAAACCAATTTTGTTTGCTCTTCCGTAAATGTAGGAACTACAAAAAACGGAATCAATATGGACGCAGTTAAACTTATGGGCGAAACTATCGTAAAAACTGCGGAAATTTCTAAAAATTGCGAAATAAATGGTTGTGCAAAACTTGTGGTTTTTTGCAATGCTCCGGAAGACAATCCTTTTATGGCAGGCGCTTTTCATGGTGTTGGCGAAGGCGATTGCGTAATCAATGTTGGTGTTTCTGGTCCAGGTGTAATTTTAGCAGCAGCGCGGGAATATAAAGGCAAACCGATTAATGAACTTGCTGACGGAATTAAAAAAATGGCGTTCAAAATTACACGAATGGGTCAGCTTGTTGGAAGCGAAGCAGCAAAGCGGCTTGGCGTTCAATTTGGTATTTTGGATTTGTCTTTGGCACCAACACCAGCGGTCGGCGATTCTGTTGCGCGAATTTTGGAAGAAATCGGGCTTGAAGGCGCCGGCGCACCAGGAACAACAGCAGCTTTAGCAATGCTTACCGATATGGTAAAAAAAGGCGGCGTTATGGCAAGTACAAATGTTGGCGGTTTAAGTGGCGCATTTATTCCTGTTTCCGAAGATGAAGGTATGATAAACGCTGTACAGCAAGGTTCAATCTGCCTTGAAAAACTAGAAGCAATGACAACAGTCTGTTCCGTTGGTCTTGATATGATTGCAATTCCAGGCGATACTCCGGCAACAACGATCTCCGGAATTTTAGCGGATGAATTTGCAATCGGAATGGTGAATAACAAAACAACTGCATGCCGATTAATTCCGGCTCCTGGCAAAAAAGCCGGCGAATGGGTGGAATTCGGCGGACTTTTAGGCGGCTGTCCAGTAATGCCAGTAAGTAAATTCGGTTGTGCAGATTTTATAAATCGTGGCGGCCGAATTCCAGCTCCAATCCATAGTTTCAGAAATTAAATTTACTCTTTTGAGCCGCTTTACAATTTCGCTTTCATTTGGCGATTGTCTTTTTAAATCCTATATGAAAGCGAATTTGATTCTTAAATCTTAAACAGCAAGATTATTATCAATTATATGAAATTCATTCCATTAACTGAAATCCAAGGCAAATCAAAACTTTCTGTAATAAAATTTATAAGCGACCACGAATTCTTGAATGTTCAGTTTACTTTCATTCTAAAAAAGAATATTTCAAACGCTTATGCTGTTTACATAAATGAAATCTGTCCGCAAGAACTTTATGGAATAATCGGAATAAGAAAGACTATTTTTCACATTCTGCCATTTGTAAAAACGAATTCCCAAACTGCATTGCAACAGGATTTTATTCAATCTTTTAAAGATTTTTACAAAAAAGAAAAATTTAATAATCCGATTTGTATTAACGGACAAAAGGACGGAACCGAACTTTTATTGCAATGCTTCAGTGAATTAGAAATAAATCCCTTGCAACAAAATGAATATAATTTTTTAAAATTAGACGCAAAGAAATTTTTAATAAATTTAAAAAAAACTGAAAAGCAAAAAAAAGATTTTGTTATTTTCCGCTGCAAAAAAGATATAGATGAAAACTTAAAAAAACAACTTTTAGAACTTCAATATTCATATGAAAAAGAAGAAGTTGTTCCAGAGTGTTTTTCTTTTAATGAAAATTTAAGCCGTTTGCGCTTTGCAAATTCCTTGCGGTCGCAATATATTTTAGCGCTTTTATTTGATGGAAAAATTATTGCTAAAGCGGGAACCAATGCAATTGGTTTTAAATATGTTCAACTAGGCGGAATTTTTACTTTAAAAGATTTTCGCAGACAGCATTTTTCTAAGATTTTACTTCAAACGCTTTTGTTCAGACTTTTGCGAATTAAAAAATCTATAGTCCTTTTTGTAAAAAAAGAAAATATCCCGGCAAATAATCTTTATAATTCTTTAAGTTTTAACAAAATATCTGAATATTTAATTGCATATTTTGAGCCAAATCTTTAAAATTTTAAAATATTCTAAAAAAAAGGGGAAATTATGACTCCACAAATAATTGCAAAACTTATTGCATTCATTTTGTATCTTGGATTTATGATTTATATAGGTCTAAAAAGTGCAAGCAACAACAATGATTCTTCGGAATTTTTCCTTGGAGGACGAAAAATAGGTCCTTGGGTAACAGCGCTTTCTGCAGAAGCTTCGGACTCTTCTGCGTGGCTTTTAATGGGTTTACCTGGTCTTTGCTATCTTGGAGGAATAAAAGAAACATTTTGGACTGCGCTTGGACTTTGTTTGGGAACTTACCTTGCTTGGCTTATTATTGCAAAGCCGCTTCGCAAATGTTCTGTTGCTTTTGGCGATTCAATTACTGTTCCGGAATTTCTTTCAAACAGATTTAAAGACAAATCTCATATTCTTTCCGCTCTTTCCGGAATTTTTATTGTTTTCTTTTTTACAATTTATACAGCATCAGGATTTGTTGCCTGTGCAAAACTTATAAATTCTGTATTCGGACTTCCGTATCATGTCGGATTAGCAATTGGGCTTGTTGTAATTCTTTGCTATACAATAACTGGCGGTTACACAGCTGTTTGCAGAACAGATTTTGCGCAAGGAACTTTGATTTTTGCGGCATTCGTTTTTTCCGGAATAATTATTATCGCTGCAATTGGAGGTCCAGCAAAGGCAATTGAATCTGTCCGCGCTTTTGATGCACAGGCCATCGCCGGCTCGTTTGGTCCTAAAATGCAGGAAGCGTTTGCAAAAAACAGTCATTACAGCATAATGAATATAATTTCCGCACTCGGCTGGGGTCTTGGCTATTTTGGAATGCCGCACATTATCGTTCGCTTTATGGGAATCAATTCCGTTTCTTCAATAAAAACAGCCAGAAGAATCGGAATTTCTTGGATGGTGATTTCTTACATCGGAACATTCATTATCGGAACTGTAGGAACAGTTTATCTTTTAAATCACGGAATTCTTTTGAATGGTGGCGACCAAATTGCAAATTATATAACAGGCGACTCAGAAACAGTTTTCTCTGTAACAATGCAGCAAATGTATCCGGCATTTATAGCTGGTATTTTCCTTTGCGCAATTTTAGCAGCTTCCATGTCTACAGCAGACAGTCAACTGCTTGCCGCTTCTTCTTCTGTAAGTCTTGATATTTACAAAGGCATTTTTAAGAAAAACGCATCTGAAAAAGAAGTTCTTACTGTAGGACGTTTTGTCGTATTCCTAATTGCGTTAGTCGCGCTATTCCTTTCGCTAAATCCAGAATCTTCCATTTTCGGACTTGTTTCCTACGCTTGGGCCGGTTTCGGAGCAACGTTCGGGCCACTCGTTCTGCTTGCACTCTATTGGAAAGGCACAACAGCAAAAGGCGCAATTACAGGAATGATTCTTGGCGGAATTACAGTTGTTGTTTGGCATAAAATACCTGCAACAGTTGCGCCAATCTTTGGACTTTACGAAATCGTTCCTGGATTTTTAATTTGCTTGATTTCTGCAGTAGTCGTTTCTCTTTGCGACAAAAACAAAGACCCGGAAATGTTAGCAGAATTTGAAAATTACAAAAAAATGGCAGATTAGCAATTTTTAAAACTTTCAAAGTGCCGAATTTTTTCGGCACTTTTTTTTATAAAAAATCTAAAGAAGTGTTATACTTATAATGTTATGGATGTTTCTCAAATTACAAAAGAGGATATTGAATTCTTTTTCAACAAATACAAAAACAACTCTTCTCAAATCGTTCATTTGGAACGCAAACTTTTAAAAGAATCTTATGATTTTTTAAAATGGGAAGAAATGTTAAGTGAAAATTCAAAGCTTACACGAAATCTTTTTATAGAAAATGAAGAGCTCCTTAACAAATACATCCGCCCCGTAATTGCAGAACCGCAAAAACTTTCAAAAGAAGCGCTTCATCATTATGCGTTGCATACAACTTTTTATCTTTTTGAAAATAATATAGATTCACTTATCACAAATGAACTTATAACCGCAATCCTTTCCGTTCCGGAAAATCTTGATGACAAAGCAAAATTCGAACTTTATATGAATCTTGGAATCAGCAAAACTGTTACTTGCCAGGACTCATTGCAAGAAGCAATTGACTGCTACAACAAAGCTATGGAAATTTTTCCAACTTTTTCAAAAGCCCCGGACAACAACTATAGAATTCATCAAGTTTTCTGCCTGAATTATAAACTTTTTGCTTACGCTTTATATAAATCAGATGATTACGATTCAATAATTCAAACTTACAATTATCTGGAAAAACTTATTTTGGACGGAAACTGCGAACTTTACGAAAAAATGTGGGGCAAAAATTCTGATTCAAAGTTTCATATTGAACTTTTTTTGCGCATAATGCGAATTTATGTAATTTTTGCAGCAGGACAGAATAATTTTGAATCAAGTAATAAAAGCAGTCAAAGCAAAGAAAATTTACAAATAATAAAAGAATGGCTAAAAAGTGAATTTGAAGCAGAAAAATCAGAACGAATGATTAATCCGATGATTTTTGCTTTTTACAACAAAATGCGCTTAAAAGAAAACAAAATAACATCTAATGATTTTTGCGACATTCTTTTCAAAAAATATCAGGAAATTACAACACAAGTAAACGCATTTGAGCCAGGAGAAAGAATTTCTTTTATTTATCCGGAAATGGCTTTTCCTGATGACAACGAGCCTGTACCAGATCAATTTGCACTTATCTTAGATAAAATGAAACTTTTTAACTGGTCTTTCAGTTACGCATTTATTTTACTTCCAGAACTTTATACATACATAGACGATAAAACCATACAAAAACAGATTTCAAAAGAAATTTTAAGTTATTTTGAACATGCGCCTTATGCGGTAAAAGGCTTTCAAACAGACAACTTTATTATTCAAACCATAAGAACAATTTCTAATTCCTTTGAAAACGTTGAAGCTTTCATTGATTTTATTCAAAAAACATTCGTTCACAGAGAAATTGGTTCTGCAATTCATTTTTCAATGGTTTCAGGACTTATTGGAGTTTGTTTTTCACATATGATTGAACGAAAACCAGAATTGTTCACATTACCTGAATATCCTAAAAAAGAAGATGTTCTAAAAAACAGAGGAATTCTTACAAAATTTGTAAAAAATGCAGGAATGTTGCACGACTTAGGAAAAATCGGACTTACAAATCTTATAAATCTGCATTTCAGAAAAATAACTGACCTTGAATTCAAAAAAATAAAAATTCATCCTGAACTTGGTGCCGACATTGCAAAAGAAATCCCTTACCTTTCGATTTTCGAAGATTTAATTCGTGGCCATCACGTTTCTTTTGACGGAAAAAGCGGATATCCTGCTAATTTTGATTTGCACAATTCAAAATATTCCGTTTATATAAATCTTCTTACAATTTGTGACAGCTTAGACACTGCAACAGATTTCAGAGGAAGAAATTATGCGCGCAAAAAAGATTTTGATACAGTTCTAAAAGAATTAAGCAAAGATGCCGGAACAAGATATTCAAAAATTTTAGTTGATTTAATAAATGAAGACGAAGCATTAAAAGATGTCCTTAGATATATGACAGAAACCGGCCGAAAATATACTTCTTACGAAACTTACAGAAAGTTTATTTTACCAACAACTAATTTTAAAGAATCAGATGAAAAATCTGTAGTTTTGTGTAACAGCGAAATGAGATCCGAACTTGAAAAGTTTTATGAAAGCGCATACAAATCTGCAAGCAAAGAAATTATAAAAAGAAAAGTTTCCGAATTTTTAGATGGAAAACATTCTTTAACATTTGCAATTGTGAACAAAAAAAACAAAGTATTCGCAATTCTTGCCGGCAGATTTATAACTGACCTTAAAACTCAGAAAACATCTTTTCTTATTACAGAACTTTTTGTCTTGCAAAAAAATCGCCGCCATGGTTACGGAACAGAGCTTATAAGAAAAGCTTCGCAATACTTGAATTCTCAAAGAATAACTTCCATAAAAATTAACGTAAGTTCGGATTTTAATCTTGAAAGTTTTGTATGGATTTACGGTTTTACAAAAACGAATTCATATCTTATGGAAAAAGAATTATGATAAAAAATACCGGACACGCAGATTTGCCACTCCATTACGGGACTGTTCCACGCTGGCTTGCCGACAGAATGATGGTTCTTGGCACTTTAATCGTAGAATCTTTGATTCAAAATTACGGTAAAAAAGAAGTTATACGCAGACTAAGCGATCCGTTGTGGTTTCAATCGCTTGGAAGCGTAATGGGAATGGATTGGCATTCTTCCGGAATTACAACAAGCGTTATGTATGCGCTAAAACGAGGCATAAATCCACGCGCAAACGAACTTGGCATTTACATCTGCGGTGGTCGTGGAAAATATTCGCGAAGAACGCCGGAAGAACTTATCGCTTTATCAGAAAATTCCGGATTAGACGGCGATTCTTTGGTGCGTTCCAGCCGGCTTTGCGCAAAAGTAGACAATACAGCAGTTCAAGATGGCTTTCAACTTTATCAGCATAATTTTATTCTTACAAATGACGGCGATTGGGCTGTTGTGCAACAAGGAATGAACGGAACAACAAAAACAGCAAGACGATATCATTGGTGCAGCGCAAATATAAAATCTTTTGTAGAAGAACCACACACTGCGGTTATTGGTGAAAATCAAGGAAAGATTTTAAATCTTACAGCGCATAATGCACAAAAAACACGCGGCGCAATAATGGATTTTACAAAAGAAACGCCGGACAGAATTGTTCATGAAATCAGAAAAATTGCAGATCCGGATTCCAGTTTTTCCATTGGATTCGGCGGTTCTTCAAAAGTTGTTGCAAAGGAAAATCCGCAAAATTTGCTTTTTCCCGAATACGCTGAACAATCATTGCCACAAAAAGTACAACTTAACGTTGATGAAAACGAAATTATTCATACAGGGCGCAATATAATTATGCCGCAACATCACGAAGTTCGCGAAGAAGATGTGGATTTAAAGCGGCTGGGCGCAGTGCTTGCAACGGCGTACGAAAATCAGCCGAAAGATTTTGAATCTCTTTTACTGACCCCGGGATTAGGTCCGCGAACATTGCAATCATTAACTTTGGTCAGCGAAATAATTCATGGAACTCCAAGCAGATTTTCCGATCCGGCAAGATTCAGTTTTGCGCACGGCGGAAAAGACGGTCATCCATTTCCTGTTCCTCTAAAAGTTTACGATGAATCAATCCGCATTCTAAAAGACAGCATTGAAAAATCAAAAATTGGCTATACGGACAAATCTGAATGTCTGCGACGACTTCATCAAACTGCATTAAATATAGAAAAAAATTGCCAACCTCAAGCAAATTTTAGTGCAGCTCTTGCACACGAAAAAGAGCATTCAAAAGAATGGGGCGGTCGTACAGTTATGGACGATTAAAACTTAAACTTTTTGCAGCTAGTTTAATTTGCAAAGATTTTCACTTACAACATATTTTTATCGCAATTGAAAATTTTTTTGCACCTTTGAAGGTGGACGATTCGTTTTTTTTGCATTATACTACTAAACAAGTAGGAAATATAAAGTAGGAAATATATATGAAAATTTCAACTCGTGGCAGATATGCATTAAGTTTTATGATTGATTTAGCACAGCAGGGAAATGGAACTTATATTCCATTAAAAGATGTTTCTGAGCGCCAAGGAATTTCCATAAAATATCTTGAACAGATTACAGCACTTTTAAGTAAGTTCGGTTTATTACAAAGTATTCGCGGTCCGCAAGGTGGATACAGACTTTCAAAAGAGCCATCAAAATACACTGTTGGTGAAATTCTTCGCACAACAGAAGGAAATCTTGCCCTTGTTGACTACGATGAAACTGATGCAAATTCTACGGAACAGACAATTAATACTGCAACTGCAAAAATGTGGGCAGGATTGAACAAAGTTGTAAATGACTATCTTGATTCTGTAACACTAGACACTTTAGTTTACAATTCCGGAACATACGATTACGTTATTTAGACTTTTGTCAGTTCGTAAAGAATAATTGAACTTGCCTGTGCAACATTCAAGCTGTCAACAGGTGGTTCTTTTTTTCCCTCTGCTAAGCCGGAAAATGGAATTAAAACTAATTCATCGCAATTTTTTCTGACTTCATCGGAAATTCCGTTCTCTTCATTTCCAAGCACAATAATTGCCGGCTTTCCTTTGCAAATTGATTTTATATCTGAAGAAAATTTACTGCGGGCGCTTAAATCGGTTCCAATACGAACCATATTTCCTTTCATCGCGCGTAAAAGATGCGGAATTGACTGCACTGAATAAATTTTTACAAATTCCATTCCACCTTCTGCAATTCTATACGAACTTGTTGTAATAGCGCTTTCTGATTCATCTTCCGGAATTACAATATTTTTTACACCGAAAAAAGCCGCACTGCGAACAATTGCGCCAAAATTGTTTGCATTTCCGATATGATCAAGAACAAGTGCATTTTCTTTTCTGCTGATCCATCCGTCTGTTATATCAGAATCCAGGGGAACTATTTGCGGCATATAAATCATAGCGACAACGCCTTGATGATGAACAGTTCCGCTAAGTTTTTCCAATTCAGAAACATCTTTTACTTTATTATAAATTCCTTTTCGTGCTGCAATTTTTTTGCAAAGCCCGCCAAAAAGCGGAGCAACTTCTTCTGTAAAATAAAGCCGCCGAATACATTCGCTATTTTGTTTTTCAAGTTTTTTTACTGTAGCAAAACCGCAAACTGCAAGTTCATTATTCTTTTTATTACGCATACGTTCAGTATAGCGAAATTTATAAATAATAAAAATAGAATAAACTTGTATAAAATCAGGGGCGTTGCGGGGACTGGTAGCAATTGAATTTGTCCCCGCAGAATGGGGTATGGCGAAAACGCTAAGGAATGAAACACAAAAAAGTTTAGTTTTTTGTGTTGAACGACGCAGTGGTTGAGCCTAGGGGAAAGGCTTTTCCCCTCCTTGTAATGCAATAATAAAATGCAGAATTCTTAATTATGTGCTATAATAAAAAAATTATGTGCGAAAGAAAAAAAATTATTATTATTGGAGCAGGAATTGCCGGTCTTTCAGCCGGAGTTTATGCGCAGCGATCTGGTTTTGAAACAACAATTTTAGAAAAACACATTATTCCTGGAGGTCTTAGCACAAGTTGGTACAGAAAAGGTTATCTTTTTGAAGGCGGAATGCATTGGCTTACCGGTTCTTCTGAAAAATCTTCTTTGAATAAAATTTGGAAAGAAATTGGCGCATTAAAAGAAAATAATCCTATTTTTTACAGGGATCCGATTTATACACTTTTAACAAAAAACGGAAAAAAACTTAGCATTTACAGAGATTTGAAAAAAACAAAAAACGAATTTTTGACTTATGCTCCGGAAGACAAAAAAATGATTTGCAGAATGTTCAAAGATGTAAAAGAATATATGAGTATTCATCTTCTTGTTTCTGATATAAAAGGTGTGAAAGCAAAAAATCCGGTTCATTTAAAGTTAAAAGAAATGCTTGGAATGGTTACGGCAGTTCCTCGTTATTTTACCTTAACAAAAATGTCTTACACAGATTACATAGCGCAATTTAAAAATAAAGATATTAGAGAACTTCTTTTAACAGTAATCGGAACACGCTATAACGCAATTTCTTTTGTTTACACATTGGCAGCTTTTGCAAACGGTGATTGCGGTTACCCGAAAGGCGGCTCTTTAGTGCTTACAGAAAATATTGCCAAAACTTTTGAAGAACTTGGCGGAAAAATTGAATATCGCCAGACAGTAGAAAAAGTTATAATTGAAAATGGCAGAACAACCGGTGTTGTTGCAAACGGAAAAACATTCAATGCGGATGCAATTATTGTAACTCAAGATACCCGCAAAGCCGTAGATTCTTTGTTTTGCCCGCCGCTAAAAGAAAAATGGATTCCAAACCTGAAGAAAACAGTTGTTTCTGAGCAAAATATGTACATTGCACTTGGCATAAAATGTAATTTAAAAAATTATCCTCTTTGCGCAGTTTTTCCGCTTGAAAAACCATTTGTTGCCGGCGGATTGGAATTTACCCACTTTAGAATAAATAATTATGCAACTTATGAAAATCATTCGCCGGAAAATTGCACAACTTTAACATGTCTGTTGTTGGGAAACTGTTATAATTTCTGGAAAAAAGCGAAGGAAAACGGAACTTATAAAGAAAAAAAACAGGATTTGGTTGAAAGATTTATTCTTGAATTGGAAAAATTTATTCCGGAAATTAAGAATAATATAGAAATTTCTGATGTCGCAACGCCGCTTACCTACGAACGTTACTGCGACACTTTTGAAGGCAGCTGGATGAGCGTTTGGCTTCCGGGCAGAAAAAGTTTTAAAATTCCGCAAAAAGCAAAGACCGTAAAGGGACTTTATTTTGCAGGACAACGAACAATGATGCCGGGCGGACTTCCGATTGCGGTTAATTCGGGACGTCTTGCAGTTCAATATCTTTGCCGCGATACAAAAACAATATTTGTATAACGTTAATGATAATTTTTTCATACTATAAAAACGATTTCTTTGCTATATTTAAGATATGAAGTACAAAGTTGTTATTTTTGATATGGACGGCACCATTTTAAATACGCTGGAAGATTTAAAAAATGCAACAAATCATTCTTTGCGACAGTTTAATATGCCAGAACGGACTTTAGAAGAAGTTCGGATGTTTGTAGGAAACGGAATAAAAAAACTTGTTGAGAGAGCTGTTCCAACTGGAACCGATAATAAGAAAATTGAAGAAATCCTTGATGTCTTTCTAAAATATTATGAAATTCATAGTGCTGATAATACATCCGCATATCCGGGAATTCTGGCTCTTGTAGAAAAATTAAAAGAACTGGGAATAAAAACAGCAGTAAGCACTAATAAAGCCGATGAACCAGCTCAAGAACTTGGAAAAAAATATTTTAACGGAATATTTGATCTTATAGTCGGACAAAAAGAAGGATTAAGAACAAAGCCTTCTCCAGATTCTGTAAATGAAATTTTAAAAATATTAGGCATTCAAAAAAAAGATGCTGTTTACATTGGCGACAGCGATGTTGATCTTCAAACTGCAAAAAACTCTGGATTGGACTTTATTGGAGTCAGCTGGGGTTTCCGCGGAAGAACTTTTCTTAAAGAACATGGCGCAAAAAATATTGTAGATTCTGCGGATCAAATATTGGAATTAGTAAAATAAATGAAAAATATTAGGAGATATATATGGCAAGAACAAAAAAAATTACAGAGATTGGCGAGAATCTTGTAGAAAATTATAAGACTTTTCTTAACAACGGCAAAACAGAACGAGAATGTGTTTCTCAAATTATTCAAAAAGCACGCGAAAATGGCTACAAAGATGTTTCTGAATACAAAAGTTTAAAAGCTGGCGACAAAGTTTACATTCAAAAAATGAACAAAGCCATTGCGCTCTTTCAAATTGGTTCAGAACCTTTAGAAAATGGAATGAATATTCTTGGAGCGCACATAGATTCACCGCGATTAGACGCAAAGCAAAATCCAATTTATGAAAAAGATTTTATAACTTATTTGAACACGCACTATTACGGCGGAATAAAAAAATATCAGTGGGTAACGCTTCCTTTGTCTATTCATGGAGTAATTTGCAAAACAGACGGAAAAACAATTAAAGTGGATATCGGCGAAAATCCGGAAGATCCAGTTTTTTGCATTTCGGACATTTTGCCGCATCTTGCACAAGAACAAATGAAGCGGAATGCGTCTGAAATTATCAAAGGTGAAGATTTAGATGTAATTCTTGGCTCTTTTTACAAAACAGAAAATGATGAAGAAAAAGATAAAAAAGACAAGAAAAAGAAAAAAGAAGAAAAAATTACAAGCAAAAAAATCATTGTAAAACTTCTAAAAGAAAAATATGGAATCGAAGAGAAAGATTTGGAATCTGCAGAATTAGAAATTGTTCCGGCAGGTTTCGCACGCGACTGTGGTTTAGACCGCTCTTTGATAATGGCTTACGGTCAAGATGACCGTTCCTGCGCTTTTACATCATTTGCCGCTTTAATGGATTCAAAACCCGCAAGAAGAACAAGTTGTTGTCTTTGCGTAGATAAAGAAGAAATCGGAAGCGTTGGCGCAACCGGAATGGGCTCCCATATGTTCGAAAATTTCGTTGCAGAAATTATAGCATTACTTCCAGGTGGATACAGCGATTTAATATTGCGACGCTGCCTTGCCAACTGCAATATGCTTTCCAGCGATGTAAACGCCGCATTTGATCCGCTGAATGCAGGTCTTTTTGATAAAGACAATACATCTTTCCTTGGCGGAGGACTTGTATTTAATAAATATACAGGAAGTCGCGGAAAAAGCGGTGCAAGCGATTGCAACGCAGAATTTATTGCAAAAATCCGCAATACGATGGAAAGCGCAAATGTAAAATATCAGATGGCTGAACTTGGAAAAGTTGATCAGGGCGGTGGCGGCACAATCGCTTACCTTGCAGCAAAATACGGAATGAATGTCTTGGATGCGGGCGTTTCCGTTTTAAGTATGCACGCTCCGTGGGAAATAACCTCCCGCGAAGATATTATTCAAGCATACAATGGATACAAAGCATTTTTGCAAATTAACTAAAAGATTTTGACGGCTTAGCAAAATCTTTTACAAAGAAAAATTTGTTCCAATTCCGGCAGATAATTGAAATTCTTTTTGATTTTCTGCCGGAAAAAATCTGTATTTAGCAGAACAAGATATATCAATCAAAAAACTGCTTCTTGCAAAACCGCCAATATTTGGTGTAAATCCAAAAGAGCAAGAAAGCGCAAGTTCATCTTCGTAAGAAAAATCTCCGTTCTTTATCTTTTCAAAATATCTATTTGCTTCAAAAAGAGCCCAAGAATCAATATTGTAAGCGCATTTTCCAACATAATAAGAGCTTAAAGTTATGCGATTTAAATAAATTAATGGCAAAAAATCTGTTGATTTTTGAATTTCCCAATTACAAAGCACAGCCTTTGCCATTCCAGCTGCAATATAACTATCGTTCGGAAATAAAACAGCCTGAAAAGTTATTGGTCGCAAAAAAGAATTTTTTATCAACAAATCAAAAGAAATATTATCAAAGTTTTTATAGTAATCTAAATTTTCAGAAAGAGCTAAAAAACTATTTTCCATTGTGGAAGAAATCTGTATTCCCGAATAATCATAATATCCAAATCCAGATTTATGAATATTTCCAAAACTGATTTTTCCGGAATTATTCAAATATAAATATTCCCTTTCCGTTGTTTTCAAAATTTTAAAATAATCAAACAAATCTTTTGGTTCTTCTTCTGCAGAAACAGAAGTTTCGCTCTGTCGCCCTTCAAGAATTGTTCCCGATTCTGAAAATTTTATATAATTCGTACCAAAAAACGGAATTTTACTTATTAAATTCAAATTGCCATAAGATTGCTTATAACCTTTATCATCAAATTCAATTTGAGCAGAAAATGAATATAAAAAAGTCTCAGAAAGAGAATTTACAGAATTCGTTATATAAAATTTCAAGCCTTCTGAATTTGTTAAAAAATTATAACCACCAGAAATATACCAAAGAGGATTTGTCCAAGGAGTTGAAGAAACATAAGATATTCCAAAAGGAAGCCAAACAGATTCTAAACTGGAAAGATTTTTATTTGCATAAGACTGAAAAAAACTGAATGGAACAAAAGTTCCGTGCGGTCCAGAAAAATTATACCCAAAAGCCGAAAAATTTTTGCTAGTCTTCTCAAAATAACTATTTTTTTCGCTATTCTTTTGAATCTGTCCGTTATTTTGGCGGTAAAAATTTTCAAAATCGAACTCTTCAATTTTTATTTGAAAATTATTAAAATCAAACTGCGAAAAATCTGCATAATAAATTTTGGAATTTCTATAAAACTTTGCAATGTACGCAACTTTTTTCGCTGAAAAAATAACAGGATTGTATATTCCGCCAGAAACATCTTGGTTACAAAATGAAAATTCTGCAGAATCCAAATTTAATATACCAAATTTTGGCATTGAATTTTTTCTTGCGTATGAAAAAATAATAAAATTAC